>NZ_JBFUGJ010000045.1:0-27932 GCF_056402975.1 Mesorhizobium sp. P3_A9
GACCCACCCATTTCAACAGCTCGGTCACGTCGGTGCGGTAGCTCGCTTCCTCGCGCCCGCGTACGCGCAGCGGCAGCGCGACGTTCTCATAGGTGGTCATGTGGTCGAGCAGGCGAAAATCCTGGAACACCACGCCGATGCGGCGCCGCAGATGCGGCAGTTCGGTGCGCGAGATACGGGAGCGGTCCTTGCCGAAAATCGTGATCAGCCCGCGCGTCGGCTTCAGCGACATGAACAAAAGGCGCAGCAAGGTCGTCTTGCCGGCGCCCGAAGGCCCGCTCAGGAACTGGAACGAGCGCTCCGGTATGTGCAGGGTGATGTCGCGGAGGATTTCCGGACCCATGCCATAGCGGAGGCCGACATTTTCGAAGCGAATCAATTTCGACGACCTGAATTTCCTGGCAGCGCAGAGCCTGCCTGTTCTGCGAAAAGACCATCGGCCGGCATGGTTAACCGGCGGTTAATTCCTGGGTTGTTTCGGCGCGTCACGAGGGCTCCGGTGGGGAAGCGTTAACCATTTTTGTTTACGCAAAAGAAACGAAAAGCGAACACGCGCAATAACGGGGCCATATGGCTGACGAACGAACCGCGCGCCCGGTTTCCGGCGAAATCATGACCGATCCACCGGCAATTGCCGTGGCGGACCGGATCGTGCGCCGCCCGGCCGCCGATATCATCGATGCCGACTATGTCGTGTTGCCGCCGCCGGCCCCTTCAGTCGAAAGCGATTCGCCGCTCCCGCGTCCAATCGTTACCCCGTCCATCGAGGGCATGGACATGCTGCGCAAGCCGGAACCACCGGCGGAACGGCCGCCGGCCGCGCGCGGCGGGCCGATCTTCTGGATCGCCGGCATCGGTGCTGCGCTCGCCGCCTTCTGGGTTTCCGGCGGACATGCGCTGGTGCGCCAGGCGCCGTTCCTGTCCGTCGCCCAAGCGTCGGCGCTGACGATTTCAGGCGTCACCTCACATGTCGACGCCTCAGGAGCCAATCCGGTGCTGTTCGTCGATGGCGAGGCTGCCAATGACGGGATAGGGCCAGCGACCCTGCCGCCGCTCGAAATCCGGGTGACTGGCAATGATGGACGCACAACCCGCTATACGTTGGGGACATCCGGCCATTCGCTGGCTTCGGGCGAAAGATTCGGCTTTGCCAGCCGGCTCGACGTGCCTAAGAACGGCGTGAGGACCGTTTTAGTCACTTTCGCGCAATAGGCGATCATCGGGGAAGACCAGCAATGCCCATCGTACGCGACAAGGACATCGAAGTCCTGTTTTCGGCGTCGGCGATCGCGCGCCGCAATCTCGAACTGGCCAAGGAGATCGCCGAGCACGACTATCACGATCTGCTGGTGATTTCGGTGCTGAAGGGCTCGTTCATCTTCGCCGCCGACCTGATCCGCGCCATGCATGATGTCGGCCTGTCGCCAGAGGTCGAGTTCATCTTCATTTCCAGCTACGGCGCCGGCACCACCAGCGGCGAGGTGAGGGTGCTGCGCGACATCGACAACGAGGTCGCCGGCCGCGACGTGCTGCTGATCGACGACATTCTGGAATCCGGCAAGACGCTGACCTTCACCCGCGACCTGATGCTGTCGCGCGGTGCGAAAAGCTGCTCCATCGCCGTGCTGCTCGACAAGCGCATGCGCCGCCAGACCGCGCTCGTCGCCGACTATGTCGGTTTCGACTGCCCCGATTATTTCGTCGTCGGCTACGGCATGGACGTGGCGCACGCCTTTCGCGAACTGCCGTTCGTCGGTGTTGTGAAAGGCGATGCGTGAGGCCAGCGCCTCGCACCGGCAAGTTCTGAAAAAGCCCTTAACGGTGCCGGAAAAATTAGCCTGGTCCGACGCTGGGGGCTTTCAGAAAAAGTCAACTTTTCCCCGCCAAATTGCCGGCCATGGCAAAGCTTTTGATCGTCGAGGACGATGAGTCCGTCCGCACCCTCGCCGCCCGCGCGCTTGAACGCGCCGGCCACGCAATCGATATCGCCGCCGACGGCGCGCAAGGCCTGGCGCTGATACGCGCCGCGCATGGCGGCTACGATCTCGTCGTCTCCGATATCCGCATGCCGGAAATGGACGGCATCGAGATGGCGATCGCGGCGGCGGCGCTTTTCCCGACGATGAAGATCGTGCTGATGACCGGCTATGCCGACCAGCGCGAGCGCGCCGAGGAGTTGAACGGCATCATCCTCGATGTCGTGCAAAAGCCCTTCACGCTGGCTGAAATCCGTTCGCGTGTCGAACGGGCGCTGATCTGCTTCGCCTGATCAGGCTGGATCTCCGGCGGCAACCGCCGGTGCTGTACTCACGCGCCGTCCGATGTTGAGCGCCAGCAGGCCGGCGCCGATGATGAGGGCTGCGCCGATCACGGTCGTCGACCGCGGCACCTCGGCGAAGAACAGAAAACCCCACAGCGGCGACCACAGAATGCCGGTGTATTCGAAGGTGGCGACGCGGTTGGCCGGCGCCAGCCGGTAGCCCTGCGACAGCAGGATCATGCCGGCGGAGGCGACGAAACCGCAGGCAGCCATCTTGAGAAAATCAGGCAGCGTCGGCCATATCCACGGCCGCACCAGGAATTCGATGCTGGGATGGACGGCGTGGGTTATGCCGGCCAAATGGAATGTGCCGGCAACCACGGCGGCGCCGATGAGATAGGCGCCGTTCTGGTAGAAGGCCATCACGGTGGATGATTCGGTGTCGCCGATCTTGCGGGCCATCAGCTGCGAGAAACCGTAGAGGGCTGCCGAGCCCAGCGACAGCAGTGCCGCCCAGTCGAACAGGCCAGCGCCGGGGCGCACCATCACGATAACGCCAAGCATGCCGATCAGCACGGTCGCCAGCGTTTGCCAGGAGACGCGCTCACCAAGATACGGCCCGGCCAGTGCCATGATGAACAGCGGCGCCATAAAGTAGAGCGCAACCGCGTCGGCCAGCGGCAGCGCGGCGATGGCCAGATAGTAGACCGTGTAGGAGGTGAACTGGATGAAAGCGCGGATCGTCAGCAAGCCGAATCGCTTCGACAGAATTGCCGACAGCCCGACATCGGCGTGGACGAGAACGATCAAGATCGGCAAAGCGATGATCGAGCGGATSGCCATCACYTCGGTCACCGGRTAGSYGCYYGACACGGCYTTGACSAGCGGRTCCTGSAGCGAGAACACCAGCACGCCMAGGCASAGGCTCAGGATGCCGCGCACCATCCTATTCTGCATCTGCGTTCCGGCTCCTGTGCATATGACCCGGAGCGCGTCCGGATCAAAAAGAACCCGCCACCGTTTCGGGCAGCGGGCACGAGTGAGGACTCTTTATTGGTCCGCAGCCGATTTCGCAGCCGCATATCCAATGGGTGTCACAACTATCGTCCGGCGTTTGACATGTTGCAAACGAATTGGAATGATAGCTGTGATCAGATTTTCTTATGGCGGATTCCATGCGACCAACCCTCGACAGCGATCTCCTACGCACCTTTGTCGCCATCGCCGAAGCCGGCAATTTCACGCGGGCGGCCGAGCAGGCCGGTCGCACCCAGTCGGCGGTGTCGATGCAGATGAAGAAGCTCGAAGAGCTGGTCGGCGACAGCCTGTTCGAGCGCGGCTCGCGCGGCGTSGCGCTGACGCGGCGYGGCGGYGARCTCATCGTCAACGCCCGCCGCATCGTCTCSCTGCTCGACGAGACGGCGGCGTCGATGGCKGCRGCRCCGCTKGGCGGGCCGGTGCGCATCGGCATTCCGGAGGAATATGGCCACGCCATCCTGTCGCGCGCGCTGGGCGCATTCTCGAAGCGTCACACCAAGGTCGAGGTCACCGTGCGCTATGCGCATTCGGGAGCACAGTTGGCGGCGCTCGCTGCCGGCGAGCTTGATCTCTGCGTGGTGTTCGAATGGCAGGATCTGGCCGGCGGCGAAGTGCTTATGCACGACCCGACCGTGTGGGTGACATCGAGCCTGCATCACATGCATGAGGAGCGGCCGGTGCCGATCGCGCTCTACAACCGGGTCAGCTGGTGCAAGGACTTCGCCATCAAATCGCTGGAGCAGCGCGGTCTTGCCTATCGTGTCGCCTATACCAGCGACACCACGGGCGGTCTGAAGCTTGCCGTCACCTCGGGACTGGCGATCGCGCCGATTTCGCGCAGCAACATTCCGGACGGCTGCCGCGAGCTGACGTCCGCCGACGGGTTCGGCGACATCGATTCCTCCAATGTGGTGATGCACCGCAACCCGAATGCGTCAGGCGAGGCGATCGACGGCATGCAGGAGGCGATCCGTGAGGCCTTCGTCAATAGGTAGGGTCAGAGCTTTATTTTGACGCAATTCCGGACGGAAAACCGTTCACACTTTTCCTGGAATTGCTCTCACATCCTCATAGAAGGTGAGGCGGTTGCCGAACGGATCGTCGACCGTGACCTCCTTCGTCTTCCAAGGTGTCTCCTCCAACCCCGGTCCGGCAAAGCGGTACTTCCTGGCGGTCAACTCGCGGTGCAGCCCCGCAATGTCGGTCGTCTCGATCCGGATGTGAGAGCCCGGCGTGCCGTCGCCATGATGTTYGCTCAGATGCAAGACGCAGCCGTCGCGGGAGACGCCTGTGTAAAGCGGCGCCTTGTCCTCGAAGCGGTGTTCGAACTGCACGTCGAAACCAAGAAAGTCGACGTAGAATTCATGCGCCTTGGCAATATCGAAGATGCGCAGGATGGGGGTGACAGTGCCAAGTTTCGGCATGGTGTTACAGCCGTTCGAGAAGGGTTTCGGGCAGGRCGTCCGGGCGGCGATCCCTATTTCAGCTCAAGCAGCCGTTCCAGATAGCTGCGCTCGATGTTGGGGCTGAGTGCGTTGCCAAGCCGCTTACGGATCGCTTCCAGGATCTGGCGGGCGCGCTGGACGTCGATCTCGTCGGGGACTTTCACCGAATCGCCGAAATCCGGACCCTGGCTGGCGCGCGGCCGGCCGAGCGGGTCACGGTCGGCATTCTGCTGGCGACCGCCTTCCTGGCTGCCGCCCTGGTCGCCCTGCATGGCCTGCATCTGCTTCATCATGTCCTTGGCGCCCTTGCGCAGCGCTTCGAGCGCCCGGCCCTGGTGGCCGACGGCCTCATCGCCCTGGCCCTCGCCAAGCGCCTGTTCGGCATTGCCCATCGAYTTGCCGGCCTCGCCAAATCCCTCRTTGGGCTCCATGCCCATGCCTTCGAGGCCTTTCTTCAGCTGCTCSAGGTCGCTTTTCAGCTGACCCTGGCCTTCCTGCAGCTGCTTCAGCGCGTCGGCGAACTCCTGCGGCGTCATCTGCTGTTTCGGCCTGGCCAGCGGATCGCGGTCCTGGCCAACGCCCGGCAGGTCCTGGTCCTGGCCGCCAGACTGATCGTTGGGGTTCTTGCCGCGCTGCATCTGGTCCATGCGGAAGGTGTCGTTCATCATCTCCTGCTGGCGCCGCAKRATCTCGCCSAGCTTGTCCATCTGCTGGCGCATCTSGCTRTCCTGCTSGYCGCCCTGYTGCTGRCGSCCGGCCTGSAGATTGTTCATCATGTCCTGCAGYTGCGACAGCARYTSCTGYGCCTTGTCGCGATCGCCWGAYTTCGCCAGATTCTCGATCTGGTCCATCATGCGGTCGATGTCGCTCTGGCGCAGTTCCTGGCCGTTCTGCTGCATCTGCGGCGCGTTCGGGTTCTGCTTGGCGCGTTCGGCGAATTCCTGCAGGAACTCGTTCATCGCCTCGCGCAGTTCCTTCATCGCCTTTTCGATTTCCTGGTCGCTGGCGCCGTTCTTGATGGCGTCCTGCAACGCCTGCTGCGCCTGGCGCAGCCGCTTTTCGGCGGCCGAGAGATTGCCCTCTTCGATACCGAGCGCGATTTCCCAGAGATAGGCGACCTCGCTGCGCAGCTGATCGTCGTTGCCGGCCAGCTTCAGCCGGCTGCGCGCGCTCATGATGGCAAGGTAGTGGGACATGTTGTCGAACGTGTCTTCGGGCCGCAGCGTGATGGCGTCGATCAGGTCGAAGACGCGCGGCTTGGCATTGGCGTCGAGCGCCAGCAGGCGGCGCTGTTCGATCACTGCCCGCGCCAACGGATTGGCGAACGGCCGTTCGGGCATGACAAGCGTCTTGGTCTCGCTGGACGCCGTGTGTCCGGCATCGTCGGTGGCGACCAGCGTCAGCTTGATGCTGCTGCCGGCCCAGACATGCTCGGTCAGGTCCTTGGTGGTCTTGGCGGCATTCGACTTGCCGCCGCGGCGCGGCAGCGCCAGCGGCATTTCGGGCGGGCCGTAGAGCGGATGCGCATCCGGCGCCTGCGGGTCGGCCATTTCGAAGACCGCCTTGGCGGTGGCGGCGCCATAATCGTCGTCGATCTGGTAATTGAGCTCGAAGGCGCCGTTGGCGGCGCGCTTGGGCTCGCCGACGAAGCGAATCTGCGGCGGTTTGTCCGGGATCACGGCGAAGGCCCAGCGGCCRAGCTGGTCCTCGCCTGATTTCAGCGTCAGCGTGCCGTCGCCGGTCAGCTTGCCGGTGAACTGACGTACCTTGGACGGAGCGGCGGAGATTGCTGCCGGCTTGGCGGTGCTGGCTTGCGGTCCTGCCGGGTCGATGGCGCGCGCATTGCCATCCTTGTCGGCATAGGCAAGCGTTTCCTCGCCCGAGCCTCCGGTGACGCGCAAGGAGACGTCGCTGCCTTCAGGTACATGAAACGTCGGCGTCGCCTGGTTGGCGTCGGCGGTCAGGAAGATCGGCGGCTTGCCGGTATAGGCCGGCGGCGTCACCCATGCGTCGATGCGCGGCGGCACGGCATCGTGCGCGCCATGCGCGCTGAAGCCGTCAGCTATCCTGCCGCCGGTCGGCCCGAAGGAGAAGGCAAAGGCGGTGACGAGCAGGAGCGCAGCCACCGCGCGCAGCCCCCAAGGGTCGCGCTCCGGCACGCGCGTGCGTGGCAGGTCGGCGCCCAGGCTGTCGAGCCTGGCGGCCATGCGCTTCTGGTGCTCGCGCCACAGCACTTGCGAAAAACTGCTGTCCCGGCCGCTTGGCCGGTCGGCCTGCACCAGCACGGGGCTGTGCAGCAATTCGTTGGCGGCCTCGATGCGGCGATCGACCTCGGCGGCACCGGGCAGGCGGAAGAAGCGCAACGGATAGAGCGCCGCCAGCCCTGCCAGGCCGAATGCGGCGACAAGGCCGATGCGCGCGATATCCGGCAGCCGGGAGAAAACGCCGAACCAGGAGATGCTCAGGAACAGGCTGGCGACAATGATCAGCGGCAGCAGCAGCGGCCAGCCGCGCTCGATCAGCATCGAGACCCGCGTCGCCAGCCGACTGAGCGCCAGGCGCCCGGCCAGGCCGCGATCGTTGCTGAAGATGGGTCGTTGCGTCATCGGCCCTTCCTGGAATCGGACAGGATAGCCCGTTCCTTACGACTCGAAGAATACCAGCAAACACGGCAAAGGCGAGGCGCTTTCAAAAAACGTGAAGCCTGCCGCGATAGTTGCAATCAGAAGTTTGCAGGATTTGCATTCGCCCCACAGACCAGCACGGCGACGCGTTCACCCGCTGCCGGCGTGTAGCGGCCGGACAGGATCGCGGCGAAGGCSGCCGCACCGCCCGGCTCGGARATGATSCGCACYCGRTTCCACAGCGCCTTCTGCGCKGCRATGATGTCGTCGTCGCTGACCAGSAKGGAGCGYTCGACGAAGGCTTCGGCRATCGGRAACATCATTTCGCCGACGCGYTTTGGSGCCAGCGAATCGGCGGCGATGCCTTCCGCCGGYGCGTCGACRGGMTKGCCGGCCKCGAAGGCGMGATGAAGYGTYGGCGCSCCCTCGGGCTCGAYGGCGATGATGCGGATGCGGCCGGCATACCAGGCAGCAATGCCGCCGATCAGGCCGCCACCGCCGACGGCGACCAGCAGCGTGTCGATCTCAGGCAAATCGTTCTCGATCTCGAGCCCGAGCGTGCCCTGGCCGATCAGCGTTTCCTCCTGGTTGAAGGCGTGGATCTGCAGGGCGCCGGTTTCCTCGGCGAAACGTTCGCTGGCGGCCAGCGCCTCGGCATAGCGGGCACCGCCGACGACGAGGTCGGCGCCATAGAAGCGAATACGGTCCAGCTTGGCCTGCGGGCTGACTTCGGGGACGAAGATGGTCGCCTTGTGGCCGAGCCGCATGGCGGCATAAGCGACGGCCGCGCCATGGTTGCCGCCCGATGCGGCGACGACGCCGGCTTTGGGGACCGGCCGTTCGAGCAGGTTTGTGAAGGCGCCGCGCGCCTTGAACGAGCCGGAATGCTGCAGGCATTCGAGCTTGAGGTCGACCGCCAGCGGCGGCCGGTCGAAGTCGGCCATGTCGACGCGCAGCACCGGTGTGTGCCTGATATAGGGGCGGATGCGCGGTTCCATCGCGGCAATGCGTTCGCGTGTGACGGTGTTGCCCTGCGCCATGACTTGTTCCTCGTATAAAAAATCCCGGCTATGCCAGCCAGTCGGGTATCGAATCCAGCCCGATCAGATCGTCATAGGTCAGCCGCGGACGCACGACGTGGAAACGGTCGCCGTCGACCAGCACTTCCGGCACCAGCAGGCGGGTGTTGTAGGTGCCGGCCTGCACGGCGCCGTAGGCGCCGGCCGTGGAAACGGCAACGAGATCGCCGGCCTTCAGCCTCGGCAGATCGCGGTCGAGGCCGAGATAATCGCCGGTCTCGCAGACCTGGCCGACCACGTCGACCATCATGCGCGGCGTGTCGGCCGGCGGCTGYACSACCGGYYTGATSTCGTGGAAGGCRTCGTAGAGCGTCGGCCGGATCAGRTCGTTCATGGCGGCGTCGACGACGAGGAAATTCTTGGCGTCGCCTTCCTTCACGAAGATCACTTCCGAGACGAGGATGCCGGCATTGCCTACGATCAGCCGGCCCGGCTCGAACATCACCTTCAGCCCGAGCTTGGTGACATGCTTCCTGACGACCTGGGCATAGGCGTCGGGCAAAGGCGGCGGGTTGTTGTCGACGCGATAGGGAATGCCCAGCCCGCCGCCGAGATCGACATGATCGATGGCATGGCCATCGGCGCGCAGCGCGCCGACCAGATCGACCAGCAGGGCGAAAGCGTCGTCGAAGGGCTGCAACTCGGTGATCTGGCTGCCGATATGGGTGTCGATGCCGGTGACCTTGATGCCCGGAAGCGTTGCCGCGCGGGCATAGACCTGCCGCGCCCGCTGCCAGGCAATGCCGAACTTGTTCTCGGCCTTGCCGGTGGAGATCTTCTTGTGGGTCTTGGCGTCGACATCGGGATTGATGCGCAGCGAGATCGGCGCCACTTTGCCGAGTGCCGTGGCACGGGCCGAGAGCAGTTCGAGTTCGGGCTCGGATTCGACGTTGAAGCAAAGGATGCCGGCTTCGAGCGCAAAGTCCATTTCACGCGCGGTCTTGCCGACGCCCGAGAACAGGATCTTGCTGGGCGGCACGCCGGCGGCGAGCGCCCGGCGCAATTCGCCTTCCGAGACCACGTCGGCGCCGGCGCCGAGCTTGGCCAAGGTCCGCAGCACGGCCTGGTTGGAATTGGCCTTCATGGCGTAGCAGACCAGCGTGTCCAGCCCGGCAAAGGCCTGGGCGAACACCCGGTAGTGTCTGGTCAAGGTGGCGGTGGAGTAGCAGTAGAACGGCGTGCCGACCTGGACGGCGATATCAGGGATTGCCACGTCCTCGGCATGGAGCACGCCGTCGCGGTAGTCGAAATGGTTCACGAGAGTGGTTCCGGAAGTTGGAGCACGATGAGATCGGGTTTAGAAGCCCGGTCTGATCGGTTCTAGATCAGCGGGTCGAGGATGAACTTCTTGTCCTTGACCGGTTTTTCCGGCTCCGGCGGCAGGGGCTGTTTGGCCTTCTCGGCATCCTTGCGCGCCTGTTCGGCAGCTTCATAGGGCGTGTCGAGACCGGCCTTGCGGCCGCAGGCGGTCACGGCGGCCATCGCCACCAGCAGCGTCAGCGTCACCAAAATCCTGCTTCCGGTCATCGATCCATCCGTCCGAAACGTTTTGTCAGCCRCCGCTTTTAGCCGAGTTCTCGGCGTATTGCACCCCGGATATATTGCTGTCGCAATATCGGGGCATCAGCCTTTCGCCAGTCGCTTTTTCCAATAGCGAATCTGCTTCCTCACTTCCGACGGAGCGGTGCCGCCGAAACTGATGCGGCTCTTGACCGAGTTCTGCACCGCCAGCACCGAGAAAATATCCGATGTGATGCCGGGGTTGATCGACTGCAGGTCCTCCAGCGAAAGCTTCTCCAGGCTCACCTTCTTCTCCTCGGCCAGCGCCACGGCGCGGCCGGTGACATGATGCGCCTCGCGGAACGGCAGGCCGAGCGTGCGCACCAGCCAGTCGGCGAGGTCGGTCGCCGTCGCGTGGCCGGAGCCGGCGGCCTTCTTCATCGCGGCCGCGTTGACCGTCATGTCGGAGACCATGCCGGTCATCGCCGCCAGCATCAGATCGAGTGTCTCGGCGGCATCGAACACCGATTCCTTGTCTTCCTGCATGTCCTTGCCATAGGTCAAAGGCATGCCCTTCATCACCGTCAGCAGGCCGACCAGATGGCCGGTGACGCGGCCGGTCTTGCCGCGTACCAGTTCGGCGGCGTCGGGGTTCTTCTTCTGCGGCATGATCGAGGAGCCGGTGGAAAAACTATCCGAGAGCCTAATGAAGCCGAACTGCGGCGTCGACCAGATGATGATCTCTTCCGCCAGCCGCGACAGATGCGTGGCGCAGATCGCCGCCATGCCGAGGAACTCCAGCGCGAAATCGCGATCGGAAACGCTGTCCAGCGAATTGCGCATCGGCTCGCGGAAGCCGAGCGCTTTTGCCGTCTGGTGGCGGTCGATCGGGAAGCTGGTGCCGGCAAGGGCTGCCGCACCCAGCGGGCTCTCGTCCATCCTCTCGATCGCGTCGCGCACGCGCGACAGGTCGCGCGAAAACATCTCGACATAAGCCATGCAGTGATGGCCGAAAGTCACCGGCTGCGCCGCCTGCATATGGGTAAAGCCCGGCATCACGGTCGCCGCATGCTCCTCGGCCCGTTCCAGCAGCGCCGTGATCAGGCCCTTCAGCGCCTCGGCGACACGAAAGCATTCGTCCTTCACCCAGAGCCTCAGATCCACCGCCACCTGGTCGTTGCGCGAACGCGCGGTGTGCAGGCGGCCGGCGGCCGGGCCGATCAGCTCGGCGAGGCGGGATTCGACATTCATGTGGATGTCTTCGAGCTTGGTCGAAAACTCGAAGTTGCCGGCCTCGATCTCTTTCAGGATCGTGTTCAGGCCGTGAGCGATTTTTTCTTGATCGGCCGCCGAAATAATGCCCGTTTGCGCCAGCATCTCGCTATGGGCGATCGAGCCGCGGATGTCCTGCGCGTAGAGTTTGCGGTCGAACGAGATCGACGCGTTGATCGCTTCCATGATCGCGGCCGGACCCGAGGCAAATCGTCCGCCCCACATCTGGTTGCTGGTCTTCTTGTCGCTCATCGCTATAAAACCCGTGCTTCGGAGCAGTTTTGAGAACATGGCAGACGGAAACAGATTTTTCCCGGCCCCGCGCCTGATCCTCGCCGCCCTGGTGGCGGGAGCGCTGGCCGGCGCGGTCGCGGTATATGTCAGCGAGAGCCGGTCTGGCAACAATGCACCGGCGCAAGTGGCGGTCGGCGACAGCAAGGACGACGTCGCCTGCGCCGCCAAGAGCGACCGCGCCAAGAAGGTYGCCGCSGCGGCCACGGGCGAAGTCGCCGCCCTGTTGCCCGCCGATCCGCCGCAATCCATGAAGAGCCTTGCCTTCAACGGCCCGGACGGCAAGCCGATGACGATCGCCGACCATGCCGGCAAGACGGTGCTGCTCAATCTCTGGGCGACATGGTGCGCGCCGTGCCGTGCCGAAATGCCGGCGCTCGATGCGCTGCAGAAGGAAAAGGGCAGCGACGCCTTTCAGGTCGTCGCCGTCAATGTCGATACCGGCGACGATGTGAAGCCGAAGAAATTTCTCAAGGACACAGGCGTCGAGACGCTCGGCTACTACCGGGATTCGACGGTGGCGCTGTTCAACGACCTCAAGGCACGCGGCCTGGCGTTTGGCCTTCCCGTCACCATGCTGATCGACGGCGAAGGTTGCCTGATCGCGCATATGAACGGCCCGGCCGAATGGTCGAGCCCCGACGCCAGGCGGCTGGTCGAGACGGCACTCGGATCGTGAGCGATCAGGCCGAGCGCACGCTTGGCTTGAGCAATACGAGGCCACTATCCCTGTGTTTGGCGGCGCGCACCGGAGCGCGCTTGCCCATGCCGGTCAGGTCGTCGAACGCCTCGATCGGCGCCGGCTTGCCGAGATAGTAGCCCTGGCCGATCTCGCAGGCTTCGGCGTCCAGGAACTTCAGCTCGCCAAGCGTCTCGACACCTTCGGCAAGAACTGGCAGGCCAAGGCCGCGTCCCAGCCCCAGCACGGCGCGCACGATCGCCGCGACCTGGCCGTTGGTGTCGACCGCCTTGATGAAGGAGGAGTCGATCTTGATCTTGTCGAAGGGGAAGGCGCGCAGGTTCGAGAGAGAGGAATAGCCGGTTCCGAAATCGTCCATGGCSACGCGCACGCCAAGCGCCTTGACCTGCCGCARGCTYGCCAGYGCRCGCGGCATGTCCTTKACCAGCGCGGTTTCGGTGATCTCGAGTTCCAGCCTTGTCGCGGCAAGACCTGTCTTCAGCAGGGTCTCGTGTACCTTGCGGCTGAAATTGGGATTGTGAAGTTGTACCGCGGAGACGTTGACGGCGATCGTCAGCGGATTTTCCCAGCGGGCGGCTTCCGCGCAGGCCGCGTCGAGCACCCAGTCGCCAATCTGCCCAATGGCGCCGCTGTCTTCGGCCACCGGGATGAATATTGCGGGGGAAACGTCGCCGCGTTCGGGATGGCGCCAGCGGATCAGGGCTTCGAAGCCAAGCATCTTGCCGCTGCTGATCTCCTTCTGCGGCTGGTAGACGAGGTAGAATTCACCACGCACGACGGCCTGGCGCAATTCGTGTTCCATCACGCGCTTGTCGCGGGCCTCGGCGCCCATCGACGCCTCGAAATAGCGGAAAGTGTCCCTGCCTTCGGTCTTGGCGCGGTAGAGTGCCGTATCGGCATGGCTGATCAGGCTGGTCTGGTCTTCGGCATCGAGCGGATAGATCGCGATGCCGATGCTGGCCGAGACCAGGCCGCCGCCGACCGCGGCCCGGTTTTCGTCGCGCATCGCGGCGAGCAGTGAGCCTGCGATGCGGCCCGCCGCCTGCGGGTCGGGCAGGTTGGGAGCGATGATGGCGAATTCGTCGCCGCCGAGGCGGGCAAGCATCTGTCCGTAGCGCAGAACGCCGGCTGCGCAGTTTGCCACCTTCTGCAGCATCGCATCGCCGGCGCCGTGCCCGTAGAGGTCGTTCACCTCCTTGAAGCGGTCGAGGTCGAACAGCAGAAGCGCAAGATGCCGGCCTTTGACGCCCTTGTCGGCACTGGTGGCCCGTTTCATGGATGCGATTTCCAGATCGAGACGGCTGGAAAAGGACCGGCGGTTGGCGAGTCCCGTCAGCGGGTCGAAATGAGCGAGGCGAAGGATCTCCTGCTCCGCCTTCTTGCGTTCACGGATGTCGCGAACGGCGATGACGTTGTGGGGCTTGCCGCAATAGTCGATGCTTCKGGCGATCAGTTCGACGGGAATTCGCGTCCCATCGCGGTTCCGCAACTCCGCCTCCCACGGCTGGCCCTCCAGGCTGGCCGCGTCGCTTGCAGCGTGTTCGTCAAAGAGCTCGCCCAGTTCCATGCCATTCAGCGCTGCTGCCAGCGTGCCGGTCAGCTTGCCCATGCTGTCATTGGCACTGACGATGCGGTTGCCGTCGCAGACGATCAGGCCCTCCACGGCGGCATTGGCCAGGCCGTGCATGCGGTCGACCTCGAGCTTCTGGCGACGGAAGCGCAGATCGATCCAAAGCGCCGATGCCGACAGCACCAGGATCACCAGCGTGGCGGCCGCTGCCGCGAAAGCCTGCGAGGTCGGCTCGATCGTGTATTCGGATATGACGATCGAGGAATCGGGAAAGATCGAGACGGCACCCATGCCGATGAAATGCAAGGTGCAGATCGCCAGCGTCAAAAGCACCGCGCCGACGGATGTGGCTACCAGGGAGGGGCGGCGCAGCACGACATGCAGCGCGAGCGCCGCTAGCGTTACACCGGCCAGCAGGGAAACGGCGACAAGCAACAGGTTCCATTCGACCCGGCCCTCGACCTCGAATGCCGCCATGCCGATATAGTGCATGGCCGCGATACCGCCGCCCAGAACGGCGCCGCCGACGAGATGATACTCGAACTCGTCGCGCAAGGTGGCGATCCACATGCCGGCCGCCGTCAGCGCGACCGAGCCAGCGAGCGAAAGTACGGAGAGCCACGGATCGTAGGCACTGGGTATCCCCGGCGTGAACGCAAGCATGGCGATGAAATGCGTTGCCCAGATGCCGAAGCCGGTCGAGGTGGCCGCAATCATCAGCCAGGCAAGTCGGTTCCGGTCCGTCGAGCGGCTGATGTGATGAAGCAGGCTGACAGCAGAGAAACAAGAAATTCCGCAGATCAGCGCGGCCAGTGCGACCAGTCTCAGATCGTGCTGGTTCACGATACAATTGTAGACCGTCAACATCCTATTTCCCCAAAGCTCATTGGAAATAAAAACGAAATATAACTGATTACTGCTTGGCTGTTGAAGGATCGATAAGGTTTCCTGCAACCAGAGCGTGCCGCCCCGGCGCACGCCCGTCAGTTGCTGCACAGCATTTCATCGTCCCTTTAGCCGGATAATCATGGTCTTTACGTCCTCGACAGTCGCCCTAGCTACCTCAGACGCCGGTGTGCAGTTTTGATGCCGGCCAAGCCGCCGAGGGAGAGGAGCGAGCAGCTGTGCAAAGGCCGGAGAGCCACAACAGAACTGTCACATACMTTCTCTAAGAGAGCCGGCAAGGACTTGCGCAAGACCCTTGTCACCAGCCACTCAAGAGGGAAAAACCATGACTATGATCAAGCGGGGCTTTGCTGCCCTTGCCGCTGGTGCGCTCAGCACCGCGCTGGCGATGCCTGCCTCTGCGGAACCGGTAAAATTCGATTTCTGGTTCGGCCTTTCGGGCGATCTCGCCCGTGTCGTCGATACGATGTGCAAGAACTTCAATGCCTCGCAGGCGGACTATGAAGTCGTCTGCACCAGCCAGGGCAATTACGACGCCACGCTGCAGAACACCATCGCGGCCTTCCGTGCAGGCAAGCAGCCGACCGTCGTCCAGGTCTATGATGTCGGCACCGCCACGATGATGCTKTCRGGCGCCTACAAGCCYGCCGRCAARCTGATGGAAGARAAYGGCTACAAGATCGACTACGCCGACTATTTCCCCGGCATCGCGCGCTACTACGCSACGTCGAAGGGCGAGATGCTKTCSTTCCCGTTCAATTCCTCGACSSCGCTGATGTACTGGAACAAGGACGCCTTCGCCAAGATCGGCAAGACCGAGGCGCCGAAGACCTGGGAAGATGTCGGCGCCGACCTCAAGGCGATGAAAGATGCCGGCTATGAATGCCCGATGGCCATCAACATCTCGGCCAACGAAAGCTGGCAGCTGATGGAGCAGTTCTCGGCGCTCCACAACCAGCCGATCGCGACCAAGAACAATGGCTATGACGGCCTCGACGCACGTCTGGAAGTCAACAAGACCAAGTTCGTCCAGTACGTCACCGATCTCAAGAAGTGGTATGATGCCGGTCTGATCAAGATCAAGTCCAAAGACCTCGGCCAGGACATGGTCCAAGCCTTCGCCTCGGGCACCTGCCAGGTCATCCTGACCTCGGTCGGCGACCACGGCACGGTCGGCAGGACCCAGAAGGAAGGCATGAACTGGGATGTCGCGGAACTGCCGGTCTATGCCGGCACGGAGCGCAAGAATTCGCTGGTTGGCGGCGCTTCGCTGTGGGTGCTTTCCGGCAAGTCGGATGCCGAATACAAGGGCGCGGCTGCCTTCTTGAACTTCATCCACGATCCCAAGACCGCCTTGTTCTGGTCGACCAACACCGGCTACATCCCGGTGACGAAGTCGGGCTTCGATTACCTGAAAGCCSAGGGCTTCTACGACAAGGCRCCCTACAAGGGTCGCGAARYCGCSATCGCCAGCCTGACCGCGTCSGAGCCGACCGAAATCACCCGCGGCATCCGGCTGGGCAACTTCACCCAGATCCGCGCCGAGTTCGGCACGCAGATGCAGGCGATCTTCGCCAACAAGGTCAGCGTCCAGGAAGGCCTCGACACGCTGGTCAAGAATGGCGACGCCATCCTCGACCGCTTCCAGCAGACCTATCCGGGCAAGACCCTGCCCTGATCGCTGGGAATTTTCAGGCCGTCCGTCGACTCCTGTGCTTCGAGTCGACGGGCGGTTGTTTCGCGTATTTAATGCAAACGTGACAGGCCGCTCAGCGGCATCGGCGGACCGATGGAAAAACGCGTCACTTTCAGCAGCTGGACGATCGGCATCCTTTTCGCGGTGCCGCAGCTGCTCCTGATCTTCACGTTCTTCTACTGGCCGGCCGGCCAGGCGGTGTACTGGTCGCTGACGCTGCAGCAGCCCTGGGGTGGCGGCAACATCTGGGTCGGGCTCGACAACTTCCGCTCGATCCTGGCCAACGCCGATTACTGGAACTCGATCACCGCCAGCCTTGTCTTTGCCGGGATCAGCACCGGTTTGGCGATGTTCATTGCGCTGGTGCTCGCCGCATTGACCGACCGGCAGCTTGCCGGCTCGCGTCTCTACCGGGTCGTGCTGATCTGGCCCTATGGCATCGCCGCACCGGCGCTGGCGCTGGCGTTCCGCTTTATCCTGGCGCCGGAGGCAGGGTTCCTTTCCGTCATCAACCGGATGTGGCCGGGGATCTGGGATCCGGGTCTCGATGGCGCGGATGCCATGGCGTCGATCATCGTCGCCTTCTCGTGGAAATATGTCGGCTACAACTTCATTTTCTTCCTGGCCGCGTTCCAGGCCATCCCGCGTTCACTGATCGAAGCGGCGGCGATGGACGGCTCCGGTGTCATCAGGCGTTTCTGGGACATCCAGTTCCCGCTGATCACGCCGACGATCTTCTTCCTTTTGGTCATCAACATCACCGAGAGTTTTCAGGATTCCTTCGGCATCGTCGACATCATGACATCAGGCGGCCCGGCGAATGCGACCAATCTGATGGTCTACAAGATCTATTCCGACGGCTTCAAAGGTTTGGATTATTCGGGCGCCGCCGCGCAGAGCATCATCCTGATGCTGCTCATCATCGTGCTCACCATCTTCCAGTTCCGCTTCATCGAGCGGCGCGTGCACTACGGGTGAGGATGACATGGTAGAGCGCACCCCATTCCTCAATTTCTTCACGCATCTGATCCTGTTCGTCGGTTTTGTCTTCTGCGTCGCGCCGTTCGTGGTCGTCGCCATCGCCGCGTCGCACAACCTGCGGGATGTCAACGATGTGCCGATGTCGCTGCTGCCGGGCAGCGAYTTCTGGGTCAACATCAAGACGGCATGGGTCACGGCGGACCTCGGCCCCAAGCTGCTCAACAGCTTTATCGTCGCCGGCGGCGTGGCGGCGGGCAAAGTGATCATTTCGGCGCTCACCGCCTTCTCGATCGTCTATTTCCGCTTTCCCGGCCGGATGTTCATCTTCTGGCTGGTTTTCATCACGCTGATGCTACCGCTGGAAGTGCGCATCGTGCCGACCTACGCGGTCGTCGCCAACGTGCTGTCGCCCTATCAGACCATCCTCGACTTGACGGGCTTGAGCTGGCTGATCGAGAAGGTGTCGGGCGTGCAGGTCTCGCTCAGCCTCGGGCTGCTCAATTCCTACCCCGGACTTATCCTGCCGTTGGTCGCCACGGCCACCGGCACGTTCCTGTACCGGCAGTTCTTCCTCACCGTGCCGGATGAACTGACCGAGGCGGCGCGCATGGACGGTGCGGGACCACTGCGTTTCTTCATCGATGTGCTTTTGCCGCTGTCGCGCAACAATATGGCGGCGCTCGGCACCATCATGTTCCTGTGGGCGTGGAACCAGTATCTGTGGCCACTGCTCATCACCACCGACCAGTCGCATGCGACGGCGGTGACCGAACTGAAGCAGCTGATCCCCAATGTCGGCGGTGCTCCGGAATGGCATATCGCCATGGCCGGAACGCTGATCGTCATGCTGCCGCCGCTGCTTGTCGTGGTGCTCATGCAACGCTGGATCGTGCGTGGCCTGATCGCCACCGAGAAATAACAGGAGACAAAAAATGGCCTCCATCACCATTCGCGGCGTCAAGAAGAATTACGCCAAGACGCAGGTCGTGCACGGTGTCGACCTCGACTTCGCCTCGGGGGAATTCGTCGTCATCCTGGGACCGTCCGGCTGCGGCAAGTCCACGCTGCTCAGAATGATCGCCGGGCTGGAAGASATTTCSGGCGGCRCAATCGYGATCGACGGCACCGTCGTCAACAARCTKGARCCGCGCGAGCGCGGCTGCGCSATGGTGTTCCAGAAYTACGCGCTYTATCCGCATATGAGCGTGGCGCAGAACATMGGYTAYTCGCTCAAGGTCGCCGGTGTTCCCGCTGCTGAACGCACACAGCGTATCCAGGCGGTGGCGCGCACGCTGGAGCTCGAACATCTGCTCGACCGCAAGCCGATGGCGCTTTCCGGTGGCCAGCGGCAACGCGTCGCCATGGGCCGCGCCATGATCCGCGAGCCGAAAGTGTTCCTGTTCGACGAACCACTGTCCAATCTCGACGCCAAGCTGCGTGTCCAGATGCGCTCGGAAATCCGCAAGCTGCATCGCCGGCTGAACGCCACCTCCGTCTTCGTCACCCACGACCAGGTCGAGGCGATGACGCTGGCTGATCGGCTGGTGATCATGAACGGCGGAAAGGTCGAGCAGGTTGGTACGCCAGGTGAGATCTACACCCGCCCGGCCAGCCGCTTCGTCGCCACCTTCGTCGGAGCGCCGGCGATGAACATTCTCGAAGGTACTGCCGAACTCGACGGGCTGTCGCTGCTCGGCGGCAGCCGGCGGCTGGCGATGACACGCGCCGGTCTGCCGGTCGGCACSRAGGTCGCRRTSGGCATCCGACCGGAAGCCGTGMGGCTGGTSGCGCCYGGCACAGCGGGCGCGCTCAATGCCACCGTCGACCTGGTCGAGGAACTGGGCGCGGGGCGGGTCATCTATGTCGATCTCGATGGCGCGCCGTTTTCGGTGATGACGTCGGAGGCTATCCACCCCGAGCCCGGCAGCCCGGTCGGCCTGAAGTTTTCGCCTGAGGACATGCATTTCTTCTCGTCGGAGACGGGAAGCCGCCTCGATGTCTTCAAGGCGTCCGTCCCCGAGCCGGCGCTCTGATTGTCGAAACGCCTTCGCGCCGCTTAGGCGAACACATGCGCCTTTCCCGACACGGTGAGCCGCACGATCTCGCCGACCGCCGGCGCGTCCATCCCGGATTTGCGCAGTATCAGCGGCGTGTTGCCGATCGCGGCGGCATCCGGCGGATCGGAATTGTTCAGGAGCCGCACCGCAATCGTGCATGTCGAGCCGGCGAATTCCGATTCCGTCACCTCACCGAACAGCATGTCAGTGGTACCCGACATGCCTTCGCGCGATGTTCTCTTCAGGGCGATCTGCTCCGGCCGCAGCATGATGCGGGCGATATCGCGGCTCTCATTGGTGTCGACGGCGATGCGGCCGAGCGGCGAGTTGGCGAAGCCGCCCGCTATCTTCGCCGGCAGGATGATGGCGTCGCCGAGGAACTCAGCGATCATCCTGTCCTTCGGCTTGAGGTAGAGMTCGCGCGGSGTGCCGACCTGCGAGAACTTGCCGTCGCGCATCACCGCCACCTGGSYGGCGAAGGACAGCGCCTCGGCCTGGTCGTGCGTCACCAGGATGGTGGTGATGCCGGCAGCCTCCAGCAGTTCGGCCACCGCCTTGCGCATCGAGGCGCGCAGACCGGTGTCCAAGGCCGAGAACGGCTCGTCGAGCAGCATCAGCCTYGGCTTCATCGCCATGGCGCGGGCGAGGGCCACGCGCTGCTGCTGACCGCCGGAGAGTTCGTGCGGGCGGCGCTTGAGGATYGCCTTGTCSAGCCCGACGATATAGGCGAGYTCGACGATGCGCTCGGCGCGCTTGTCCTCGCCCCGGCCCATGCCGAAACCGATATTGTCCGATATGGTCAGATGCGGGAACAAGGCGCCATCCTGCGCCACCACGCCGATGCCGCGGCGATGYGCCGGGACRGCRGCGCCGCCATTGGCCAGCASCTSGCCGTCGAGCACGATGCGGCCCYGGTCCGGGGCCTCGAAGCCRGCGATCAGCCGCAGCAAGGTGGTCTTGCCGCARCCCGAGGGKCCGACGATCGCGGTCCGGCTGCCGCTGGCGACRTTGAGGTCGACGCCGGCMAGKGCTGCSACCGGGCCGTARTGCTTGTGAAGGCCGCTGATTTCGAGAAAGCTCATCGTCCGGCCATCCGTTTCGACTGGACATAGAGCAGCCAGGTCAGGGGCAGCGACATCGCCACCATGATGAAGGCGTAAGGGGCGGCCGAGGCGTAGTCGATCTCGCCGCTGTAGGACCAGAACGCCATCGCCAGTGTGCGGGTGCCGTTCGGTGCCAGCATCTGGGTCGCGGTCAGCTCGTTCATGATGCCAAGCGCCACAAGCGCCATGCCGGCCGCCGCACCGGGTGCCGAAAGGCGGATGGTCGTCGACCAYAGCGCGTTGAGCGGACGCCGGCCGAGGCTGGACGCGGCGCGCTCGAGCTCGACCGGGGCCTGGGCGATCGAGGCGCGCAGGCTGACCAGGGCACGCGGCAGGAACATGAGGGCATAGGCGACCAGGATGGTGAACAGCGTCTGATAGAGCGGCAGGGCGATACGCACTGTGATGGTGACCAGCGCCAGCGCGATGACGACACCCGGTAGCGAGCCGACGATGTAGTTGCAACCCTCCAGCAGGCGCTGCAACGGCCCGGGCGCGCGGATCGAGATCCAAGCCATCGGCATGGCGGCGACGGTGGCAAGCAAGGCCCCGGCAAGTGCCAGGAACAGTGTCTGGCCGAGCGCCAGGCCGATCTCGTCGAGACGCCAGACATCGGCGCCGCCGGCGACGAGCCAGCGGCCGATGGTGACGAACGGTACGCCAAGCGCCAGCAGCGTGGTGACGACAACCATAAGCAGGCTCGGTATGGTGGCGCGCCCGAGGCGTGTGCGTTGCTGGTAGCGGGCCGCGCCGGAGCCGACACGGGCATAACGCTCCTCGCCGCGCACCAGCACTTCGAGGCCCAGAAGCACGAAGCAGCAGGTCACCAGCACGCCGGCCAGCATGTTGGCGGCCGGTCCGTTGAAGGTCGACTGGAACTGGTCGACGATCGCCGTGGTGAAGGTGTCGAAGCGGATGAAGACATAGAGGCCGTATTCTGCCAGCAAATGCAGTCCGACCAGCAACGAGCCGCCGCAAATGGCGAGCCTGAGMTGCGGCACCACGACGCGCCAGAAGACGCGCCAGGGTCCAAGGCCAAGGGCTGCTGCGGCATCCTCCAGGGCCGGATCGAGACGGCGCAGCGCCGCCGATATGGGCAGATAGAGGAAGGGGAAATAGGCGATCACCGACACCAGCACGCCGGCCCACAGGCCGTGCAGCCCGGGCACCATGGTGATCCAGGCATAGGAGTGGACGAAAGCGGGAATGGCGAGCGGCGCCACGCACAGCCAGGCCCACAGCCTGGCGCCGGGCAGATCGCTGCGCTCGGTCAGCCAGGCCAGCGCSACMGACAGMACGATGGCGATCGGCACGGCCAGCAGCACCAGCAGCGTGGTGTTGACCAGCAGTTCGCCGACGCGCGGCCGGAAGACCAGCGCCGAAACCGTCTCCCAGCCTGTCTGCACCGCGATCCAGATGATGAAGACCAGCGGCACAAGGGCGAGCAGCGAGACGAAGATGGCGGCGGTGACAAGCCAGGATGCTGCCCGCCGCTGCGGCCTTCGACGCATCTTCATCGGCAGCTCCGAGCGCGCGAGATCGAGCGTGGGCTGCATCAGCTCGGACGCCCCACGGCTGCGGCGGGGTGCCGGCAATCAAGGGACCGCGGTCGGCGGTCAGGAACGCAGCGTGTCGTCATCGACGAAGGCCATCTCGAAAATAAAACGCTCCCGCGGAAGGGCAAGGTCCCGCGGGAGCACGGTCTGACGTCCTTATCAGGACGAACGGCAACTAAAGCAAGCCGGCTGCCGTCATCAGGTCGGTGACCTTCTTGGAGTTCAGCGTCGTGGCGTCGACCTTCGGCGCCTGCAGATCAACCAGCGGCACCAGCTTCGGATTGGACCCGGCATCCTTGCCGACCGCGTATTCGAAGGAGGTTCCGTTCTTCAGCACATCCTGGCCGCCCTTGCCGGTCACCCACTTCAGGAAGGCCTGGGCTTCCTTCGGATGCTTGCTCGAGGCCAGCACGCCGCCACCGGAGACCGAGACGAAAGCGCCCGGATCCTGGTTCTTGAAATAATGCAGCGCGACATTCTTGCTGTTCTCGCCGGTCTTGGCCTGATCGCCGAAGTAGTAATAGTGGTAGATCACCCCGCCTTCGATCTCGCCGGCATTGACCGCCTTCATCACCGTGCTGTTGCCCTTGTAGGCGGTGAAGTTCTCCTTCATCGCCTTCAGCCAGTCCGCCGTGGCGGCCTCACCTTTGAGCTGCAGCAGCGCGCTGACGATGGCCTGGAAATCGGCGCCCGACGGCGAAGCGGCCCAGCGGCCCTTCCAGCTCGGGTCGGCAAGGTCGAGCAGCGACTTGGGCAACTGGTCGGCCTTGAGCTTGGTCGTGTTGTAGGCAAAGACGGTGCTTCGCGCGGCCACACCCACCCATTTGCCGCTGGCTGCCTGATAGTCCTGCGGCACCTGAGCCAGCGTGTCTGCATCGACCGGTGCGAACAGGCCGGCGCTCTCGACCAGCACCATGGCGGGTGAATTCTCCGTCAGGAACACGTCGGCGGGCGAGGCGGCCCCTTCGGCTACGATCTGGTTGGAGAAGTCGCTGTCGCCGCCATTGCGCAGTGTGACCTTGATGCCGGTTTCCTTGGTGAACCCTTCGGCCCATTCCTTGGCCAGGCTTTCATGCTGGGCGTTATAGACGATGATGCCGGCATCCTCGGCCATCGCCGGACCGGCGGCCAGGCTGATTGCAAGTGCGGCGGCACCGGCAAGGGCGGAAAGGGTGAATTTCATGGCGTCATCCTCGATGTCGTTGGTCTTTGCACGCTGCACCTATCGATACCTGACAGGCATAGTCAACATTGATGGCTGCTTCAATCGGTCGCTGAGGCGCAAAGCTCGACGCAAAGCGGACAATTCCATGTGATGGCGGTATGGATTGACGGTTTCTCGCGAGGCGTGATCGCAAGGCCTCTAAGGTGACCCGGTATGCGGCTGTGCCTTCAGGACCCGCAAACTTTCGTGATTTSCCMGYASTTTGGCTTGGACATTATTTCGCCGGCCACGTAACAAATCWGYGCCGAGGCRCGAAMATCGGGGAGTGAACTCTTGTGASCGGCAAGGACGAGGCCGAGCTTTCCCGGCTGATGCGGGCCGCGATCGCGGGAGATGAAAAGGCCTATGCCGACTTTCTGCACCGGATTGCCGCGCTCGTGCGCGGCTTTGTCCGGCGCAAGATCGTACAGGGCGGGGTCGATCCCGAGGATGTCGTGCAGGAAACCTTGCTGGCCATTCATGTGAAACGGCATACTTGGCGCCAGGACGCGCCGGTGCTGCCGTGGATCTATGCGATCGCCCGCTTCAAGCTGATCGACGCGTTCCGGCGGCGCGGTCGGCGCATCGAGATCGATGTCGACGATATCGCGGAGACCTTCGCCGAGCCGGAGACCGAAACCGTCAGCGAGCGCGACATCAATCGAGCCTTGGACGGGCTGCCGCCGGCGCAGCGTTCCGTGGTTTCGGCGGTATCCGTGGAAGGCCGCTCGATCGGCGAGACGGCAGCGAAGTTCGGCATCAGCGAGACGGCGGTGCGTGTGTCGCTGCATCGCGGACTTGCCGCCATAGCCAAGCGATTTGGGCAGGGGCGATTCGGGCGGGAATGACATGAGGACCGAGGATCTCATCAAGGCGCTCGACGCCGATGCAGGCAGCAAGGCGATGCCATTGCGCTCGGCCTGGTGGCTGGCTGCCGGTGCGGCCATTGTCATCGCGGCAGTCGTCTTCCTGCTGACGATCGGCCCGCGCCCCGACTTCATGGTGGCCGCGCACACGATGCGCTTCCTGTCGAAATTCGTTTTCACCATCGTGCTGGCCATCAGCGCCTTCGCCCTTATCCGCGCTTTGTCGACGCCAGGTGCCCCGACACGTCTGGCGATGGCGGGGATGCTTGCCGCGCCTCTGCTGGTGGCCGTGGCGGTGGTCCTGGAACTCTTCATGGTGCCGGAGGCGTTGTGGGGCACGCGCATGGTCGGCTCCAACATGATGATCTGCATGGGCTTCATCCCGCTGATCGGCATCGGCCCGCTGGCCATCTTCCTGTGGATGCTGCGCTATGGCGCGCCGACGCGGCCGGTGTTGGCCGGCGCGGTGGCGGGGCTGCTCGCCGGCGGCTTGGCGGCGACCTTCTATGCCGCGCATTGTTTCGACGATTCGCCGCTTTTCGTCGCCACCTGGTACACGATCGCGATTGCGGCGCTTGCCTTGCTTGGCGCGCTTGGCGGACGGTTTTTCGTGCGCTGGTAGCAGGATACCTGCGGCCACACCCCGTGCAAACCGATCCTTAATCATGCCGGCAATTGTTTGCCGGTTATTCCTGTCGCCAGTACCCCCTACGCAACCTTTCCTTAAAATCGATCCTTCAGGGTTTTAACGGGAAAAAGCGATTGCCCACGGGGGTGGCACGGATCGTGAGATTACCAGGACTCATCGGGCTCCACAGGCGAGCTTTACCGGCGTTGCTTGTCGCCGGCCTTGCCGTAGCGGCGGTCTCGGTCGTGCTGTCGAGGCTGGACCTCGGCGCCGAGGCGCTCAGATTTTGTCTTCAAGCTTCGGTCGCCGTTGCGGCCGGCGCGCTTTTCCTCACCGGTCTGTTCGTCGTTCGCATCTTCGACGACCGGCGGCAGATCGCGCAGAGCGAGCAGCGTTTCCGCCGGGCAATGCAGGATTCGGCGATCGGCATCGCCATTGTCGGACTCGACGGGCGCATTCTCGAAACCAATCCGGCCTTCGCCTCGATGCTTGGCTACAGCCGCGAGGAGATCGAGGCGCTGACCTTTTTCCAGATCACGCACCCTGACGACATGCATGTCGGGCGCGAAACCATGGAAGGCATCAAAGCGGGCACGGTCAACGCCTTCCACCTCGAGAAGCGTTACCTCAAGAAGGACGGCACACCTGTCTGGGGCCATCTCGCCGGCTCCGTCATTCGCGACGAGAAAAGCGGTCGCCCGCTCTATCTCGTCTCGCAGATCGAAGACATCGACGCGCGCAAGCAGGCCGAGGCGCGCATCGCTGAGGCCGAAACACGCTGGAATTTCGCGCTGGCGGGCGCCGGCCAGGGCGTCTGGGATCTCAATATGCGCAGGGGCGGCACGACCTACTCCTCAACGTGGGTCAAGATGCTGGGCTATGAGGACGGCGAACTCGATGGCGATCCCGACCATTGGATGACGATGATTCATCCCGACGATCGCGAGGCCGTCGCCGCGGCGGATCGCGAGCATCTCGCCGGCAAGACGGAGTTTTTCGAAGCCGAGTTCAGGATGCGCCACAAGGATGGCCGCTGGGTCTGGATCCTCGATCGCGGCAAAGCCATCGAGCGCGACGGGGACGGGCGTCTGATCAGGGCGATCGGCAGCCTGACCGACATCACCCGACGCAAGGAAGCCGAAGAGCACCTGATCTTATCGGCGGCAATGCTTGCCGACGAGAAGGAGCGGCTGAGGGTGACGCTGCAGTCGATCGGCGATGCCGTTATCTGTACCGATGCGGCGAACCGCGTCACCTTCATGAACCCGGTTGCCGAGAAGCTGACCGGCGTTTCCGGCGAGGCGGCCCTCGGCAAGACGCTCGGCCATGTCTATTGGGCGGTCGACGAGGAGACGGGTCACAGGATCGGCGTGACACGGCCGGCGCTCGGCGCGGAGGCGCCTTCCGACCAGAACAGCCGCGCGGTGTTGATCCGCCGCGACGACACACGCTGCAGCATCCGTCAGGTCGTGTCGCCGATCATGAACGAGCGCAACGAATTCTGCGGGTTGGTCATCGTCTTCCAGGACTTCACCGATGCGCGTGCCCTGCAGCGCCAGCTCGCTCACGCCGCCGCGCATGATGCGCTGACCGGCCTTGCCAATCGCTCGAGCTTCATCCGCACCATGGAGGGATTGGTCGATCAGGCGCGCAAGGACGGCACGACGGCCGTGAGCGGCCATCAGTTCATGTTCATCGACCTCGATCATTTCAAACTGGTCAACGACACCGGTGGCCACGCCGCCGGAGACGCCTTGCTGAAGCGGGTCGCCGAGGCCGTGCGCGACGTGCTTGCGCCCGAGGACATTGTCGCGCGCCTGGGCGGCGACGAATTCGCGGTCATCCTGAAGTCGGGTTCGACCGCCGGCGCCAGGATCGCGGCGCGCTCCATCATCGATGCGATAGCTGGGCTCGACTTCACTTGGGACGGCCGGCCGCACGCGATCGGTGCCAGCATCGGGCTGGCGGCGATCTGCGCCAATTGCGGTGAAGTCGATGAGATCATCGCAAAGGCCGACGCCGCCTGCTATGCGGCCAAGGCCGCCGGCCGTGGGTGCGTTTCGGTGGCGCCGGATGACAGGATCACCGACGACAGGTCAGAACCGCCCGCGCCGCTTGCCGCGGCGTCATAAGCGGACGCGTACCTCTTTTTGACGCAATTCCGGACGGAAAACCGCTTCACACTTTTCCTGGAATTGCTTTAGCGCGTCGGAACCGGGTGCTCGCCGCGATAGTCGTAGAAGCCGCGCCCAGTCTTGCGGCCGAGCCAGCCGGCCTCGACATATTTCACCAGCAGCGGGCAGGGGCGGTATTTTGAATCCGACAGGCCGTCATGCAGCACCTGCATGATCGACAGGCAGGTATCGAGGCCGATGAAATCGGCCAGCTGCAGCGGTCCCATGGGATGGTTGGCGCCAAGCCGCATGGCGGTATCGATGGCATCGACCGAGCCGACGCCCTCATAAAGCGTGTAGATCGCCTCGTTGATCATCGGCAGCAGGATGCGGTTGACGATGAAGGCCGGGAAATCCTCCGAGACCGTGATCGTCTTGTCGAGCTGCTTCACATAGGTCTTGGCCGCCTCGAAGGTCTGGTCCTCGGTGGCGATGCCGCGCACCAGTTCGACCAGCTTCATCAGCGGCACCGGGTTCATGAAATGTATGCCGATGAAGCGCTCCGGCCGGTCGGTCTGCGCGGCAAGCCGCGTGATCGAGATCGACGAGGTGTTGGTCGCCAGGATGGCTTCGGGATTGAGCTGCGGACAGAGCTGCGCGTAGATCTTGCGCTTGACCGTCTCGTCCTCGGTTGCCGCCTCGATCACCAGATCGGCGCCGGCCAGATCGGCCATCGTCGGCGCTGAGCCGATGCGCGCCATCGCCTGGTTGCGCAGCTTCTCGTCAAGCTTGCCGGAGCCCACCTGAYGGGCCATGTTGCCGCTGATGGTGGCGATACCCTTCTCGATGCGGTCGGGTGAGATGTCGTAGATCAGGACCTTGAATCCTGAAAGCGCGGAGACATGGGCGATACCCCCACCCATCTGGCCCGCGCCGATGATGCCGATCGTCTCGATCTTGCTCATTACACCGATCCCGTCAAAAGGCTTTAGCAGCCTGCTTTTTGTGCGGTGCAAACTAAAAGGGCGGGGCGACTTCGTCT
>NZ_JBFUGJ010000046.1:0-27888 GCF_056402975.1 Mesorhizobium sp. P3_A9
GCTCGGAGATGTGTATCAGTGACAGGCCCGCCTGCGGGTCGGCCGAGGTGAACTGGGCGGTGTTGATGATGCCGGCAAAGGCCGCACAGCCGCCGGCGATCATGAAATTGTAGATCTTCATGCGGTCGGTGCGCACGCCGATCTCGCGGGCGCCGATGATGTTGGAGCCCGTCGCAATGGTGTGCAGGCCGAACGTGGTGCGGGAAAGCACCAGCGCCAGCACCAGCACGACCAGCACCGCCCACAGGAAGGGCGTGAACGCCGTGATGCCGTGCCAGGACAGGAGCGCGTCCGATGGCTGGTAGAGACTTTGCCCGAAGATGGCGTTGAAGGGCTGCTCGACCGGCGCCACGATCGGCTGGCTGTTGTAGATCGAGACGACGATGCCTTGCAGGAAGAACAGCATGCCGACCGTGGTGATCAGCGACGGCACCTTGAAGCGCACGGTGATGATGCCGTTGATGGCGCCGACCAGTATGCCGATCAGCACGCCGATCAGCGCGCCGACGGCCAGCGGCACGCCATAGGTGACGGACAGCAGTGCCATGACATAGGGCGCGATCGAGAAGATGGCGCTGAGCGACAGATCGATCTCGCCGGTGATCATCAGCATCACCTCGGCTGCGGCGATCAAGCCGAGCCGGCCGGTGTCGCGCAGCACGACGCTCATGAATTGCGGCGACAGGAAACCGCCATCGCTGCCGAACTGGAAATAGATGACGAGCACGATGGCGACGACGGCGATGCTGGCCTCGCGATAGCGCGACAAAAGGATCAGCAGCCTTTCCGTCATCGTGTGCGGGACCTTGACGCCGACGGCGCTCTTCTTCGCTAGCTTGGTTTCTGTGGGCGGCACTCTTGTCTTCCTGATTTCGGGCTATGGGCGAAGAAGCGGATCGGCGACGGGGCAAAACAGCCGGACCGGCAGCCGTCGCTGCCCCCGCCACATCATTCGAAATGACGCGGCGAGGGCAGGCGTTTCACGGGGTTGACCGTGTCAGGTCGGTTCGACGTCGCTGCGACCCTCGAAGCGGGACTTGCCGACATAGGCGTCGACATTGTCCTTGGTCACATAAGCCTGGCTGGTGTCGCTGTTGGCCGGGCCGACGAGGCCGCCCGACAGCTTGTAGAGATACATCTGCTGCACCGGCAGGAAACCTTGCAGGTAGGCCTGCTGGTCGGTGGTGAAGTTGACATCACCGGCCTTGATGAAGTCCAGCGTCTGCGGGAACAGATCGAAGCCGGCCACCGCACCGCCGGCTTTCACCAACCCATATTTGTTGGACACGAAACCGCAGGCATAGGTGTCGGAGCCGCCGGTGCCGAACAGGCCGTTCACGGTCTTGTGGCTGAGATAATAGCTCTCGACGCGCGAGATTTCCGTTGCCGGATCCGGGCCGGTGTTGACGACATCGTAGGTGACGCCGCTGTTGCTGTCCTTGATCGCCTGGATGTAGCCGTCGAGGCGCGGCTGCGTGTTGAGCGAGCCCGGCACGCCGATCGACAACATGACGTGGCCGCCCTTGGGGATCAGCTTCAGCCACTTCAGCGCCGAGTTATAGCCGGACTGATAGAGCGGCTGGCCGACATAGGAGAGCCGCTTGTTGGGGCTGCCGACCGGCACGTCGGCGTTGAAGGCGACAACCGGAATGCCGGCCTGGGCTGCCATGTCGGTGGCGGCATCGAAAGCCGTCGGGTCGACCAGGCAGACGGCGATGCCGTCCGACTTCTGCGCAATCGCCGTCTGCATGGCGCTGACCATTTCGGAGACCACGTTCTTCTGCGACCCCGTCCACTGGTAGCTGCAGCCGAAGGCGGCGCAGGCATCCTGGATGCCGTAGACGGTCGGCGTGAAGAACTGGTCCAGCGTCACATGGCAGACGAAGTGGAACTTGTAGGGCTTCTTCGGCAGGCCGGGCGATGAATCGGCTGCTCTGGCCGCACTGATGCCGCCGGCCAGACCGGCGCCTGCCAGTCCGCTGGCGAGGCCTGCTGCACCAAGGCCAAGTTTTCCTGCCAGTGCGAAAGCACTGCGCCTGGAGATGGCGGCATTCACCATCTCGATGTGATTTTTCGTGTCGTCGTCCATGCGTTCCTCCCTCTTCGTTTTGCGGGCATGCCCACCTTTGTCGTCTGGTTACATTGTTATATGACAACTTTTGTGTCAATGCTTTTTCGGCGCCGGTTCCAAGACGGGCCGTTTGCGGTCGCAGCGACAAGAAGGCCGCCGCTTGAGCCGGCAGGATGGACAGCAGGGATCACAGGAAGAGAAAATGGCTGAAATCGAATTCAGGGCTGTGGCGAAGAACGGCCTGAAAGTGACGACGATCGGGCTCGGCGGTACCGGGCTCGGCAACATGTACCGCGCCGTCGATACCGATGCAGCGGTGAAGACAGTGCAGGCGGCCTATGACAATGGCATCCGCTATTTCGATACCGCACCGGTCTATGGCTTCGGCGTCAGCGAGACGCGTCTGGGCCTCGCCATCAAGTCGCTGCCACGTGCCGATATCGTCATCTCGTCGAAGATCGGCTACGACCTCGTGCCGATCCCGCCCGAAGAGCTGAAGCCGGCGCTGTGGGACCAGCCCGGTTCGTTCCGTGCCGAGTTCGACTATTCACGCGATGCGGTGATGCGTTCGCTTGAAGGCACGCTGAAGCGGCTGGACACCGACTATGTCGACATGGTCTCGATCCACGATCCCGACGAAGCCATCCATTTCGGCCCCGGCGAGGATCCCTATGCCAGAAGCCGCTTCAAGGAAGCCATGGACGGCGCCTATCCGGCGCTCGACGAACTGCGGTCGCAAGGCGTCATCAAGGCGGTCGGCGTCGGCATCAACCAATGGCAGATGCTGTCCGATTTCGTCGTCGCCGGCGCGTTCGACTATTTCCTGCTTGCCGGCCGCTACACGCTGCTCGAACAGGAACCGCTGGCGACCTTGCTGCCGCTCTGCGAGCAGCGCGGCACCAGGATCATCATCGGCGGCCCCTACAATTCCGGCATCCTGGCAACGGGCGCCGTCAAGGGCGCCACCTTCAACACCAGGCCAGCACCCGAGCCGGTGCTCGAACGCGTCCGCCGCATCGAGGCCGTCTGCGCCAGCCACAAGGTCTCGCTGCCAGCGGCCGCACTCCAGTTCCCGCTCGGCCACCCGCTGGTGTCGAGCGTCATTCCAGGCGCCCGCTCAGTCGAGGAGTTGAAGCAGAATCTGGCCTATCTGCGAGAGGATATTCCCCCAGCGCTGTGGGCTGATCTCAAGCGGGCCGGTCTCATTGAAGTCGACGCGCCTGTTCCGATTGCGTGACGGCGCATCGCCTTGTTGTCACGCGGGCTTGTCGTCCGGATGGCCAAGCTCGCAGAACCAGCCGCCGAGATATTTTACCGACGGTCTTTTCGGATCGGGAATGGGGGTCTTTGCTTCCACGGCGGCGCGGAACGGCTCGGCGCTGTCCTGCGGGATGAAACCCAGATGGTCGGCGCCGCTGTTGTCGACCATCTTCAACTTGTTGTCGGATATGCCGAAGGAGATCGTGTGGCCGACGCGCGGCGCAACAAGCGCTGCCTCGACCAGGCGCACGCAGTCGGCAAAGGAGAGGTAGGACCACAGCATGCGGCGGTCCGCCGGTTCGGGGAAGGACGAGAAGATCCGCAGGCACGCCGTCTCGATGCCGAACTTGTCCCAGTAGAGCCGGCTCAGGCTCTCGACGAAATTCTTCGAGACACCATAGAGGCTGTCGGGGCGCACCGGCGCGTCGACGCCGATATGCGCCTCGACCTCGTGATAGCCGATGGCATGCACCGAGGAGGCGTAGATGACGCGCTTCACGCCGTGTTTCCGGGCGCCTTCATAGATGTGGTAGGAGCCGCGGATGCTGGAATCGAGGATCGTCTGCCATTCGCATTCGAGCGGCGCGCCGCCGAAATGCACGATGGCGTCACAGTCCCTGGTGGCGGCGATCGTCGCCTCCATGTCGGCGAGATCGAACACCGCTTCTTCTTCGTGCGGCGCGAGATCGCCGAACGGCTCACGTCCTGCCAGGCGGATCGTCTTCGCCAGCGGCACCAGCCCCTTGCGCAGTTCCGAGCCGAGGCGGCCGGCAGCGCCGGTGATCAGGATACGGTCGTAATGCGGCATCATCTACTCCACTTGCGCGACGGCGGCGTTGATCCGCGCGATCGCCTCGGTCAGCACCTCTTCGCTGGTCGCSGTCGAGATACGAAAATAGGGTGAAAGTCCATAGGCGGCACCCGGCACAGACGCCACGCGGCCTTCGTTCAAGAGATAGTTTGCCACCGCCGTGTCGTCCTCGAGCACAACGCCTTTCGGAGTCTTGCGGCCGATCAGGCTGGCGCAGCTGATATAGGCATAGAAGGCGCCGTCCGGCGGTGACAGCGCGAGGCCATTGATCTTCCTGATCCCATCGACGACCAGATCACGGCGCGCCTCGAACGCTTGCCGGAAGCGCGCGACTTCGTCCTGTGGACCGTTGAGCGCGGCCACCGTCGCCGCCTGCGCGATGGAGCAGACGGAGGTGCAGGACTGGCTCTGGATGGTCGACATCGCCTTCACCAGCGGCGCCGGTCCGGCCGCATAGCCGACACGCCAGCCGGTCATCGCATAGGATTTCGAGACACCATTGACGATCAGCGTGCGTTCTTTGAGTTCCGGGCAGGCCTTGCCGAAGGAAACGAATTCGCGCCCATCGAAGAGGATGTGCTCGTAGATCTCGTCGGAGAGGATCAGGACTTGCGGATGCCTTGCCAGAACCGCACCCAGTGCCTTGAGATCAGCTTCCGAATAGACCGCGCCGGACGGGTTGCCCGGCATGTTGAGGAAAAGCCACTTCGTCCTTGGCGTGATGGCCTTCTCCAGCACGTCCGGCGTCAGCCGGAAGCCTGATGTCTCCGGACACTCGACGACGACGGGCGTACCGCCGAGCAGCTTCACCATTTCCGGATAGGAGACGAAATAGGGCGCCGGCAGGATCGCCTCGTCGCCGCTCTCCAGCGTTGCCATCAGCGCATTGAAGATGATCTGCTTGGCGCCGTTGGCCACCACAATGTCGTCGGCCGCGTAATCCAGCCCGTTTTCGCGGCGGAACTTGCCGGCAATGGCTTCGCGCACCTCGGCCGTGCCGGCAGCACCGGTGTAGAGCGTCTGTCCCGCCTTGGCCGCGACATGGGCGGCATCGATGATGTGGCTGGGTGTCGGGAAATCCGGTTCGCCCAGGCCGAGATCGATCACGTCGACGCCCTTGGCGCGCAGTGCTTTGGCGGCTTGCGAGGCCGCCATCGAAGCCGAAGGCTTCACCGCCGACAGGCGCGAGGCAATGTAGCTCATTTGCCGTTCTCCGAAATGTATTCCTTGGAACGGTCGTTCGCCCGCGCCTCGGTGCTGCGTTTGGCCGGATCGCCATAGCCGCCGCCGCCCGGCAATTCCAGGATCAGCCGCCGGCCGGCCGGAACATGCTGCCAGCCCTTGGGCCGCATCTGCGTGCCGTCGTCCAGCTTGACCACGCCGGCGACGCCAGGCTCGCCGCCATTGCGTCCGTGGGCAGGGTGGTTGACGCGGTCGAACATGGCCGAGAAGTCGAACTCATGGCCTTCCATCGGGGCGATTTCGATCACCTGTCCGAGGCCGCCACGGAATTCGCCGTCGCCGCCGGAGTCCGGCCGCAGCTCCTTGCGCCAGATGACGATCGGCCCGGTATGCTCCGTCGCCTCGATCGGCATCGTGTGCACGCCCGAAGGGAAGGCCGTCGCCGACAGGCCGTCGAGGCCGGGGCGCGCACCCATGCCGCCGGAGTTGAACATCAGCACTTCGGCGCGCCGACCCTGGCCGCCCGCGACCGGCCGCACCGAGATGTGGATGTTCCACAGCGCGCCGGCGCCCTCGGCAAGGATCTTGCCGGGCATCGCCTGAGCAATCGCGCCCAGCACGAGGTCGGGGACCATGTGGCCGAAGATGTGCCTGAGCGCCACCGGCGCCGGCCGCACTGCGTTCAGGATGTTGACCGGCGACGTCACGGTGAAGAAGGCGAGCGAGGCGGCGTTGTTGGGGATGTCSGGSGCCACCACGCATTTCAGCGCGTAGCAGGCATAGGCCTTGCTGTAGATGATCGGGCAGTTGATGCCCCACCGGCTCATCGGGTCGGTGCCGGTGAAATCGACCTCGACATGGTCGTCGCGGACCGACACTTTTGCCGCCAGCTTGACCGGTGCGTCATAGCCATCGGTGACGAGTTCGTTCGACCAGCTGCCCTTCGGCAGCGCCTTGATGCGCTCGAGCATGGCATCGCGTGTGCGCGAGAAGATGAAGTCGCCGAGCCCGTCGAGCGAGGAGAGCCCGATCTCCTTCATCATGTCGACGAGGCGCCGGTGACCGACCTCGTTGCAGGCGGCGAGCGAATAGAAATCGCCGACCACCTGGTTCGGCTCGCGGACATTGGCGCGCAGGATCCTGACGAGGTCGAGATTGACCTTGCCCTTTTCCGCGAACTTCATGATCGGGATCTGGATGCCTTCCTCGTAGACAGACTTGCCGTCGGCGCCAAAGCCGCGTCCGCCGACATCGACGACATGCGCCGTGCAGGCGAAGAAGGCCACCAGCTCACCGTTCAGGAAGGACGGCGACACCATGGTGATGTCGTGCAGATGGCCCGTACCCAGCCAGGGATCATTGGTGACGTAAGTATCGCCCTCGAACATGGTGTCGCGAGGGATTTCGTTCATGAAATGCAGCACGGCCTCGGCCATGGTGTTGACATGGCCGGGCGTGCCGGTCACCGCCTGCGCCAGCATCTGGCCGCGCGGATCGAAGACACCGGCCGACAGGTCGCCGGACTCGCGCACCGAGGTCGAGAAGGCGGTGCGCAGCAAGGTCAGCGCCTGCTCCTCGACCACGGAGATCAACCGGTTCCACATCACCTGCATGCGGATGTCGCTGATGTCGCTCATGACTGGCTGCCTTTGCGGATCAGAAGGATGGCGCCGTCGCTCTGGATGACGGCATCGAAGCTGGTGGTGACGACGGTGGACGTCTCGCGTTCGACGATGACCACCGGCCCGGCGACGCAATCGCCGGCGCACAGCGCATCGCGTTCGACGATACCGTAGGTTTGCGGCTCGCCGCTTGCCGGATCGAACACCGCGCGGGTCGTGGCCGGCTGGCTGGTTCGAGTGCCTGCCGTGAGTTCATGCCTGGCGACATCGGGCCGGATATCCGTCGCCTTGACCGACCAGGTGACGATCTCGATCTCCRGCCCGTCGAGCCCTTCGATGGCGCGGCCGAAGAAGCGCTGGTAGTTCGCCTCGAACAGGTCCTTCAGTCGTGTGGAGGCATCGTCGCCGAACGGCTTGTCCGGCAGCGGCACCGGGATTTCCCAGCCCTGGCCGGCATAGCGCATGAAGGCGGTGATCTCGCAGGTGATGCTGCCGCTGGCGCCGCTGCGCACGAAGCTTTCGGCTGATGCTTTGAGGTCGCCGAGCAAGGCATTGATCTCGGCCGGCCTGAAGCGCGACAGGCGGGTAAGCTTCGACGCCAGCGCCTCGTAGCCGAACGGCGCCTTGAGGAAACCGATCGCCGAGCCGACGCCCGCGCCCTTGGGCACGATGCAGCGTTCGATGCCTAGTTTTTCGCAGAGCCTTGCCGCGTGCAGGGGAGCAGCGCCGCCAAAGGCGATCATCAGATTGTCGGAAATATTCTTGCCGTTCTCGACGGCGTGGACGCGGGCGGCATTGGCCATGTTCTCGTCCACCACCTCGCAGATGCCGAAGGCCGTCGACATGGCATCGAGCGACAGGCGCTCGCCGACATCGCGCAGGATCGCCTGTTCGGAGGCCGCCGTGTCGAGCCGGATCGCGCCGCCGGCGAAATTGTCGGGGTCGAGCTTGCCCAGCACCAGATCGGCGTCGGTGATCGCCGGGCGTTTGCCGCCGCGGCCGTAGCAGGCAGGCCCCGGCTCCGATCCTGCACTTTCCGGCCCTGTCTGGATACGGCCCATGGCGTCGACCCAGGCGATGGAGCCGCCGCCGGCGCCGATCTCGATCATCTCGATGACGGGAATAGAGATCGGCATGCCCGAGCCCTTGCAGAAGCGRTAGGTGCGCGCCACCTCGAAKGTYCTSGCCGTGCGCGGCGCAWAGTCCTCGATCAGGCAGATCTTSGCGGTSGTGCCGCCCATRTCRTAGGAGACGACCTTYTCCAGGCCGAAGCGTCGGGCGATATCGGCAGCGAAGATGGCGCCGCCGGCCGGGCCGGACTCGACTAGGCGCACGGGAAATTCCGAAGCCGTCTCCACCGAAATCAGGCCGCCGCCCGAATGGATCATGAAGACCGGGCATTCGGCGCCCATCTCCTTCAGCCGCGTCTGGAAGCGGGCGAGATAGTCGGCCATTTGCGGCCGCACATAGGCATTGGCGCAGACCGTGTTGAAGCGTTCGAACTCGCGCATCTGCGGCGACACTTCGGCGCTGATCGAAATCGGTATGCTGAGTTTGCGCGAAAGAATCTCACGCGCACGGCACTCGTGAGCCGGATTGGTGTAGGCGTGGATAAAGCCGACCGCCACCGAGCCGAAGTCGCCGGCCGCGATCTGCTCCGCAATCTCCTCGAGGGCGGCTTCATCGAGCGGCTGCAGTTCCTGTCCTTCGGCGCCGATCCGGCCCTTGACCGTGAAGCGGTGCTCGCGCGGGATGAGTGGCGTCGGCAGCTGCAGGTTCAGATCATATTGTTCGAAGCGGTTTTCCGTCCGCATCTCGATCACGTCGCGAAAACCTTCTGTCGTGACCAGCGCGGTCTTGGCGCCGCGGCGTTCGATCAGGGCGTTGGTGGCGAGCGTCGTTCCGTGGATGATGATGCCGATCTCGGCGGGCGAAATGCCGGCATCGCGGGTGACGACGGCGATGCCGTCGAGGATCGCCTGCTCGGGCGCGGCATAATTGGTCAGCACTTTGGTGGAGAACAGCGTTCCCTTGAGCTCAAGCGCAATGTCGGTGAACGTGCCGCCTATATCAGCGCCAAGACGGATGTCGTCGATTCCTGAGGTCATGCCTTGGCCTTCTGCGAAGCGAGCGCGGCTTCGCGCATCTGGGAAAGGGTCTGCCGGGGCGTCAGCGCTTCGGGCGAGATGGCGATGTCGAGAACGGCGCCCGTCGCCGAGGCGAGCGCGCGGCCGAAGGCGGCTGCGAAATCCCCGGTGGATTCGACCCGCTCGGCATGGAAGCCATAGGCCTTCGCCAGCGCCACGAAGTCCGGATTCTCGAGCGAGGTTCCCGAGACGCGTGCCGGATAGTGGCGCTCCTGATGCGCGCGGATCGTGCCGTAAATGCCATTGTTGAGGATCAGCACGATCGGCTGCGCCCCCGCCTGCATGGCGGTTCCGAGTTCCTGGCAGTTCATCTGGAAATCACCGTCGCCGGCAAAGCAGACAACCGTGCGCTCCGGGAATGCGACCTTCGCCGCGATTGCCGCCGGCAGGCCGTAGCCCATCGCCCCGGATTGCGGCGCGAGCAGCCGCGCCCGCGGCCCGAACTTGAAGAACTTGTTCGGCCACACGGTGAAATTGCCGGCGCCGTTGGTGAGGATGACATCGGCGGGCAAGGTCTCGCGCAGCCAGGCGCTGACCGCCACCATATCCACCGGGCCGGGCTGGACGGGTGCCGCGAATGTCCCTTGATAGGCCTTGCGCGCCGCCGCGCGCCATTCCGCCCAGCCGCCCTTGACCGGCGTCAGCGCCTTGGCGAAGGCGTTCGGGCCGGCATGGATGCCAATCGTCGGCACATAGATCTTGCCGATCTCGCGGTCGGAGCCATGGACATGGATCAGCTTCTGGCGCGGTTGCGGCACCGACAGCAGCGTATAGCCGTCCGTGGTCATCTCGCCGAAACGCACATTGACGGCCAGGATCACGTCGGCGTCGCGGATCAGGTTTTTGACATGCGCCACCATGCCGACGCCAGCCTCGCCGACGAAGGCCGGCGAATGATTGTCGAACTGGTCCTGGTAGCGAAAGGCCGCGACTACCGGGATGTCGGAGGCCTCGGCGAAAGCCTGCAGCGCCGTGCGTCCATCCTCTGTCCAGTTGGCGCCGCCCATGAGCAGGACCGGCCTCTCGGCCGCCGCCAGTAGCTTGAGTGCCGAAGCCATCGCATCCGGGCTCGGCGCCGGCTCGAAAATCGCGGGCGGCCCGCTGAGCAGGGCGGCCTCGGTCAGGGTGGTCAGCATGTCTTCCGGCAGGGCGACCACCACGGGGCCGGGCCGTCCGGTCAGGGCGGTGGTCCAGGCCCGCGCGACGATTTCCGGCAGGCGCGAGACATCGTCGATCTCGACCGCCCACTTGGCGACCGTGCCGTAGACGGCCCGGTAGTCGATCTCCTGGAAGGCTTCGCGACCTTTCATGTCGGTGCCGACCTGGCCGACGAAGAGGATCATCGGCGAGCTGTCCTGCATGGCCGTGTGGACGCCGATGCTGGCATTGGTAACGCCCGGGCCGCGTGTCACGAAACAAATGCCCGGCGATCCCGTCAGCTTGCCATAGGCCGAGGCCATGAATGCCGCGCCGCCCTCATTGCGGCAAAGCACATAGTCCAGCCTKCCMTGCGTGTCRTGCAGSGCGTCGAGAACGGCSAGATAGCTTTCGCCAGGCACACCGAAGCTCTTGGTCGCGCCGAGCGCGATCAGGCATTCGACAAGAAGGCGGCCGCCATTGCGGATCATGTTTTCGACATCCTCGGTCTGGCGGCAAGCGGATCCGGCCTGCCTTTCGGATTTATACCTGCACGCCGTCGGAGCGGGGCGAAATCAAGAAATGCCGTTTATGCGAAAGTTTTTCTTTACTCAGCAGTCAGCAGCAGAACGCCGGGGTTCATCGTGCCCAGCGGATCGAACGCACTCTTCAGCCGCGCCATGAGCTCCCGCTCCACCGCGCCGCGATTGCGCTCGGCCAGAGCAATCTTGGCGCGACCCAATCCATGCTCGGCCGCGAAGCTGCCGCCCATCTCCGTGGCGAGCACCGACAGTGCCTCGGCGAACTGTCYGGCCTTGCCGTCGAAATCAGTACGGCCCTCCGGCGGCGACAGATTGTAGTGGATGTTGCCGTCGCCGAGATGGCCGAACGGGTTGATCCGCACGCCGGGCAGAATGTCCTGGCAGAGCTTGGCGCCGGCCTCGATGAAGCGGGCGATCGCGCCCGGCGGCACCGAGATGTCGTGCTTGAGCTGTTCGCCCTCCAGCCGCTGCCCCTCAGGCTGCTCCTCGCGCAGCCGCCAGAACTGCGCTCGATGCGCGCCCGATGTCGCCAGCGCGCCATCCAGGATCAGACCTTGCTCCATGCCCCATTCCAATGCCGAATTCAGGATCTCGTCCAGGGGAACGCGGGGCGAGCCGGAAGCCAGTTCAACCAGGAGATAGACATCGCCTCGTGTCCCCAACTGATAGGTGAGATCAGGCAGATGCTTGAGCGCCAGTGTCAGGCCGACATCGCTGAAGAATTCCAGGCCTGTCAGAAATTCGCCGGCCTCGCCGCGCAGAAAGGCGCCGAACGAAACGGCGGCGGCAAAGTCGGGCATGACCAGCAGCGCACTCGCCTGCTGGTTTGGCGTGGGATAGAGCCGCAGCACCGCGCGCGTGACGATGCCGAGCGTGCCTTCCGCGCCGCAGAACAGCTTGCGCARCTGATAGCCGGCATTGTCYTTCTGAACCGCGCGCAKCCCGTCCCACACCGCGCYRTCMGGSGTCACGACCTCGAGGCCGAGSACAAGATCCTGCATCATGCCRTATCGGAAAGCCTGGCTGCCGCCGGCATTGGTGCCGATCAGGCCGCCGATCCKGGCGCTGCCTTCGGCGCCSAGATGCATCGGRAACATCAGGCCATGCGGTTCCAGCGCCTCGTGCAGCGCGGCAAGCACGACGCCCGCTTCGACGACGACCGATCCACTGTCGAGATCCGGTTCGCCGATCGCCGTCATACGCGAGAGCGAGACGATCACTGCGTTCGGCTGCTCCGCGACGGCACCACCGCAAAGCCCGGTGTTGCCGCCTTGCGGCACCACCGCCAGTCCGGCCTCCCGGCATGCTGCGATGACCGCAGCCACTTCAGCGGTGGTGGCTGGCCGCGCAACGCCAAGCGGTGCAATGCCGTAGCGGTTGAGCCAATCGCGTTGGTATGGCACGGCATCGGCGCCCGAAAGCCAGCCTTTCGGTCCGAGGATCGCGCGCAGTGCGGCTGTGGGATCAGTCATGGAAATACCTGAAGATGTGTGCTGCTTCAAACCTTGCATCTTCAAAAATGCCGTTCAATGGCCCAGCACCTGCGACAGGAATTGTCGGGTGCGTTCGTTGCGGGACGCGGTGAAGAATTCGTCCGGTGGCGCCTCCTCGACGATCTCGCCGCCATCCATGAACACCACCCGGTCGGCGACCCGGCGGGCAAAGCCCATCTCATGCGTGACGCAGATCATCGTCATGCCTTCGGAAGCCAGCGTCACCATGACGTCGAGCACTTCCGAAATCATTTCCGGATCGAGCGCCGAGGTCGGCTCGTCGAACAGCATGATCTGTGGCTGCATGCACAGCGCCCGCGCGATCGCCACCCGCTGTTGCTGGCCGCCGGAAAGCTGGCCGGGAAACTTCATCGCCTGCTCGGGAATGCGCACCTTCTCCAGATAGCGCCGTGCGGTTGCCTCGGCCTGCGCCCGCGGCTGCTTGCGCACGATCATCGGCGACAGCATGCAGTTCTCCAGCACTGTCATGTGCGGGAACAGGTTGAAGTGCTGGAACACCATGCCGACCTCCCGCCTGATCCCGTCGATATTGCCGACATCGTCGTTGAGCTCGGTTCCGAGTACCGTGATGCGACCGCCATTGTGCTGCTCCAGGCGATTGATGCAGCGGATCATGGTCGACTTGCCGGAGCCGGATGGGCCGCAGACGACGATCTTCTCGCCGCGCTCGACGGACAGATTCACCTTTCGCAGCGCGTGGAACGTCCCGTAATATTTGTCGAGATTTTCGATGCGAACCGCGGGTCCGGCCGAGGGGGTCGACTTGTCTGAAATCATATCCGCGCCTCCCTAGCGTTCGCTGACCGACATGCGGCGCTCGAGAAAGGCGCCGTAGCGGGACAGGCTGAAAACGAAGACGAAGTAGATGAAGGCGATGAAGGCGTAGACCTCGACATAGGCGAAGCGCCATTCGCCGGTTCCATAGGCGGCATTGCCGGAAGCCAGGATCTCGAAGAAGCCGACGATGACCACCAGCGAGGTCTCCTTGAACGAGATGACGAACTGGTTGATCGTCGCTGGCAGCGCGTTGCGCATCGCCTGTGGCAGCAGGATGCGGCCGATGCGCTGCCAATAGCGCATGCCGAGCGCCATGGCTGCCTCCTCTTGTCCCGTGGGAACGCCCTGCATGCCGCCGCGCACGATCTCCGCCTGGTAGGCGGAGAAGAACAGGGCCGAACCCAGGATCACGCGGTACAGCTTGTCGCCCTGCAGCCACTGCGGCAGCGCGAACGGCAGCACGATGGCGAATGTGAACAGGATCGAGATCAGCGGCAGCGAACGCACCCCGTCGATGATCAGGCCGGTGGTGCGGGAAATCCAGGGCAGCTCCGACCGGCGCAGCAAGGCCAGGCAGATTGCAAGCGGGAAGCCGATCAGGCAGGTGGTGACGAAGATGAACAGGGTCAGCGCCAGCCCGCCCCACGCTTCCTCGCCAACGAAGGGCAGACCGAGCACGCCGCCCTTCATCAGCACGTAGAAGACGGTGGTGCCGATGCCCCATACCAGCGCGATGCGGCGGCCTGTCCAGAAGGCTGGAATACAGCTCAGCATCGTCATGACCACCACGGCCACGCAGGCCAGCGCCGAGCGCCATTGCTCCTCATAGGGATAGAGGCCGAAGAGGATGATGCGCCACCTGGCCGCGATGACCGACCAGCAGGCCCCGGCCGCGGCCTGGCAGGCCTCGGGTCCGCCGCTGGTGGTGAAGACGGCCGAGAAGACCGCCCAGTTGAGCAGCTTCCAGACGATGAAAGCCATGATCGCCAGAGAGATCAGCGACATCACGGCCTGAAGCGGCGTCGCGAAAAAGCGTCGCCTCAAATCCTCAAGCTTTCCGGGGGTGGGCGGAGCGACCATCTCCATGGCTCAACCCCTCAACTGATTGCCCTTGAGGGCAATGGCCTTGTTGAGGCGGTTGAACAGCGCGGCCAGGCTGAGGTTAATCGCGAGGAAGCCTGCCATCAGGATGCCGATCACTTCGAGGGTCTGGCCGGAATGATTGATCGTCAGCGCAACGATCATGAAGAAATCCGTGAAGCCGACCGCGATGCCCATCGTGGTCGCCTYCATCAGCCAGACATACTGGTTGGCGAGGATAGGCAGCATGGCGCGCAGAGCCAGCGGCAGCCGCACCAGCGTGAACACCCGCCAGGGGCTCAGGCCCAGCGAGAGCGCCGCTTCCATCTGGCCCTTGCCGACAGACTTGAAGCCGCCGCGCACGATCTCGGCGATGTAGGAACCGCCATAGATGGCGATGGCGATGGCCAGCGCGGAAAACTCCGGTGGAATGCGCAGGCCGCCCCTGAGGTTCAGGCCTTGCAGCGCCGGAAAATCGACGAACGGCGCGTCGGGCAAACGGCCGACCGCCAGGATGACCGCCGCGCCGGCAAGCGCTGCCGCCGCTGTGGCGAATTGGATGCCACGCCGCTGACCGATTGCCTGGTTCAGCCGCGATGTGCTGCCCAGCCAGAGCGGCAGCACCATTGCCGCGAGCAAGGCAAACAGGGCCAGCGCCATTGTCACGCCGCCGACATTCGGGAACGGGATGTARAGCCCCCGGCTGGTGAGCAGAAAGCCCCAGGCTTCGTGCGCGGCGCGCGGCGGCGGCAGATGCGTGATCAGCGCGTACCAGAAGAAGACCTGGAGGATCAGCGGGATGTTGCGGAAGATGTCGACATAGGTGCGGCCGAGCAGCTGCGCCAATTCGTTGGAGGAGGTCCGTGCCAGGCCGACAATGGTGCCGACGATCGTCGCCAGCATCAGGCCGACGGTCCCCAGGAACAGCGTGTTGGTGATGCCGATGAGGAAGAACCACCAATAGGGGTCATTGGCGGTGGCGGGCAGCAGCGTGAAGTTCACATCCCAGCCGGTCGACTTGAACAGGAAGTCGAAACCGGAGGTGATGCCTTGCTCAGCCAGATTCCGCCGCGCGATCACGACCCCGGCAAGCACCAGGGCTGCGATCGAGCCGACATAGAGAATCTGCAACAGCGTGTTGCGGACCTTCTGATTTCTCAGCAGGCTGACCATCGATCAATCTTCCTCGAAATTGCCATCGGCTCCGCCCGGCAGAGGCCGGGCGAAGCCTGGGAACAGGATGCGTTCAGACCCGATCAGTCGATGACCAACGGGAACAGGACACCGCCATTGTTCCAGAGGTTGGTCAGCTCACGGTCCATCTTGTAGGGCGAGCCCTTGCCGAGGTCGCGATCGAAGATCTCGCCGTAATTGCCGACATTCTTGATCACCTTGTAGGCCCAGTCGTCGGAGAGCCCGAGACCCTTGCCCATGCCTGGCGTTACGCCGAGGAATTTTGCCACCTGCGGCGAGGTCGGCTTGGCCTTGATCTCGTCGACATTCTTGGAGGTGATGCCTTCCTGCTCGGCGAAGATCAGGGTGCTCAACGTCCAGTTGGCGATGTCGACCCAATTGTCGTCGCCTTGCCGCATGATCATGACTTCAGGCTCGACCGCGAGCACGTCGGGCAGGATGACGTGGTCTTCGACCTTGCCCTTGGCGATGCGCGCGATGGCCAGCGTCGGACCCCACTGCGCATAGAGATCGCAGCGCCCCGAGAAATAGGCCTGCTCGAGTTCCTCGGTCTTTTCGATGAGCACAGGCTCGAGCTTGATGCCAAGCTTGGCCGAATAGGCCGCGACCTGCTGTTCCTGCGACGTGCCCGCAGGAATGCAGATCGTGCCGCCTGCGGCATCCTTCAACGACTTCAGATTGAGTTCCTTGTGCGCCATCACCTTGGTCGTGCCGAGGTAGTAGGACATCGAGAATTGCAACCCGAGTTCGGTGTCGCGGCTGAGCGTGCCGCCGGATGCCTTGATGATGATGTCGACATCGCCCGACTGCAACGCCGGCCAGCGCTGCGCCCAGCTGATCGGAACGACCTTCAGCTTTGTCGGATCGCCGAACACCGCCGTGGCCACTGCCTTGCAGAGATCGATGTCCATGCCCTTCCAGTTGCCCTTGTCGTCCACCTCGGCAAAGCCGAGATAGGAGCCGTCATGGCCGGTGCAATTCAGCACGCCGCGTGCCTTGACCGTGTCGAGTGTCTTGCCGCCGGCGGCTTGCGCCGGCGCCGAAAAATGCACGAGGCCAAGGGCCAGGGCCGCAGCCCCCCATTTCATCGTCTTCATTGTTGTCGTCTCCGCTGTTGAGGTTGTTCCGTTTCTTGTTGTTGGAGCCGCGAAAGAGACCTTTCGGGGCTCGGTCTCGAAGCCGCTTGCTAGTCGGAAAGCGGGGTCGGTTTCGGCAAGGAGATCGCGAGGTCGTTTCGCCAATCCTGCTGGGCCAGCCATCGATGCAGGGCGGCCACCGCCTTCACGCGCAGATGCCCGCGCGGGACGACCAGATAGAAGCCGGGGATTTCCTCCGGCCGCATATCGGCGATGGCGTCGCGGCCGATCGGCGCGACCAGCGTGCCCGCCCGAAAATCCTCCTCGGCGTCGATGACCGAGACCAGGCCGACGCCGATACCCTGAAGGGTTGCCCGGCGCATGGTCGCCGCGTCGTCGAAGCTGATGCTGCGGTCGCCATCCGTCAGCTCGACGCCGAGGTGGCGCAATATGTCCGGCCACAGGCGCTTCGACTTGACGGTGTCGAGCAGTGTGAACTTCGTCAACTCATGCGCTGACTTGATCTTCTCGCCGATCGCTGGCGTGCAGCAGATGATCTTCGGGTCGGGCACCAGCAGCGTGGTCTCGTAGTCCGGCCAGTTGCCGTAGCCCCACTGCACCGTCATATCGATGTCGTCGCGGCCGAAATCGGGCAGGTCGACCATSGTCGTCAGGCGCAGATCCGCCCCCGGCAGGATYTCSCGGAACAGCGAAAGCCTGGGCAGCAGATAGTGAGTGGCGAAGTACGGGCTCGCATTGAGGTTGATGCGGTCGCGGTAGGTCGATTTGGTGACGCGGCGTACACCTTCCGAAAACTCGTCGAAGCCGGCTTTGATGTAGTGCGAGAGAAGGATGGCGGACTCGGTCAACTCGATCGAGCGGCCCTTGCGCTCGAAAAGCGTCACCTGGAGCGTGTCTTCCAGCAGCTTGATCTGCTGGCCGACCGCTTGCGGTGTGACCAGCAACTCATCCGCGGCCTGGCGAAAGCTCTTGTGCTGCGCCACGGCGTGGAAGACGCGAAGCGCGTTCAGCGAGGGAAGGCGCAGCTTGCCGGTCATCGAAAATTCCGCTCCTTCCGCTCGAGGCTCCGTCGATCATGCAATGCCGTATTTCAGCCGTCGGTGGCTGCATAAAGCCGCCTCAGGCGTAGATATAACCACCTGAAACAATGACGTTTTCGCCGGTCATGTAAGTGTTCTTCGGGCCACCCGTCATCAGCACCCATTCGGCAATCTCGGTCGGCTCGGCGCCGCGGCCGAGCGGGCTTGCCTTAGCCAGTTCCTCCAGGAAGCCGAGCGCCTTTGCTTTCTCCGTGGCCATGCCGGCGGGCGCCACCGAGTTCACCAGAATGCCGTCCTTCGCCACGTGATGGGCGAAGGAACGCGTCAGGCTGACGACGGCAGCCTTGGTTGCCGCATAATGGGCGTTCTGCGGATGCGCCTTGAAGGCGTCGACGGAGGTCAGGTTGACAATGCGGCCGCGCACATGGGCCTTTGGCTCCTGCGCCTGCATGTGGCGAACCGCCGCCACCATCATGTGGTAGGTGCCCTTGATGTTGATGCCGTTGGAGGCGTCCCAATCGGCGTCGCTGATTTCCAGAAGCGGGCGGCGCGGATAGATCGCGGCGCAATTGATCAGCGTGTCGATGCGCCCGAGCTTGGAAACGATGGCGTCGAAGGCCGTGTGGCACTGCGGGCCAACCTGGATGTCGCATGCCGCCGCCGCTGTCGGCAGGCCCTTGGCCTTTGCCGGCGCGAGCGCGGACTCTGCGGCCTCCTGATTGATGTCGATGATGCCGATCTTCGCCGCCCCCGCCTCGACAGCCATCTCAGCCAGGAGAGCGCCGAGGCCGGCGCCGCCGCCAACGATCAGAACGGAAAGATCCTTCATTTAAAGTTTTCCTTACTTGGTGCCGCTTGGCGAAGTCGGCCAGGTCGGCATGATGTCGAAACGGGTAACGTCCGCCCATGCGGGGAGCGCAAGCACGGCGACGACCATCCTGGCCACGTCGTCCGGCTGCACCACTTTGGAGGCGTACATGGCGGCGCGTGCCTTGGCGTCGAGTATGTCCTGGTAAAGCGGCGTCTCGACGCGGCCGGCGACGATCTCGGTGACGCGAATGCCTGATGGCGAGAGGTCGGCGCGGAGTGCTGCGGCAAAGCCTGATATCGCCGCCTTGGTGGCTGAATAGACGGCAATGTTGGAATAGGCCGCATGCCCCGCGGTGGAACCGGTGAACAGGATGTGGCCGGACTGCCGCTCGCGCATCTGCGGCACGACCAGGCGGGTGAGCAGGATCGCCGCGCTGAGGTTTATCTCCAGCGTGGTGTCGATGTCTGATATCTTCATGTCGGCGAAATTGCCGAGCGGCGGCATGATCCCGGCATTGTTGATCAGCACGTCGATGGTCAGATCCGCCAGAACCGCTTCCAGCGCCTCGCGATCGGTGATGTCGACGGCGATCGGCACGATGCCGGGCCGTTCGGCCTGCAACGCCTTGAGTGCGGCCTGGCTGCGTCCGACCGCATAGACGTCGTAGCCGGCATCGCTCAATGCGATCGCCATGACTCGTCCTATGCCGCTCGTTGCTCCTGTGATGAAGGCTGTCGTCACCTGGGCTTCCCCGTTTGCCTGGATTTCAATGTGCGGCGCTGGCCGGCGCCGCGAAACCAAGAAAACCAGCAAAAAGGAAAGATAAACTTTCGAATTTTCTTTTCTCGCCCGAAAACCGGGCAGTCGGTCACTCCGGCGCCGAGGCTGAAAATCAGGGGAAACGGCAGGAAAACGACATTTTCTGCCTGCTGAAAGCGCTTTCGGTCAGCCAGCGCAACAAAAACATGGCTTTCGCAATGCACGGCTAATCTAGTTGCCGGCGAAGGACCGTACGATCGACGTCACCGGCTCTATCCGCCGGTGGGCGAGGGCCTCTTCATATCGGTGAACAGCGAGGCCGCCGCCGCCTTCTGCTCCGCCTCCGTCGCCTCGACGCCGGAAGCCCGGGCCAGCGCCCGCACACGCCCGAGGCTGTTGTGCAAATGCTTGCGCATGGCCTGGCGCGCGGCGCGGCCGTCCTGCCTTTCGATGGCGTCGACGATGGCTTTATGCTCGTTGTGGATGCGCGTGTAGTAGCTGTCCTTGCGCTCCGGCGTGACCACGTAGCCGAGTTGGAAGCGCGGCACGATCATCGGCCTGAGATAGGCGAGGAAGCCGTGGATGAATTCATTGCGTGCCGCCCTGGCGATCGCCAGGTGGAAATCATAGTCGTAGTGGATCTGGACGACGGCCGGATCCGCCTGCTGGGCGTCGACCTGTTCCATCAGCGCTCGGATGCCGTTCGCCTCCGCGTCGGTTCGCCGTTCCGCGCACAAGCCGGCGGACTCTACTTCGACACTCAACCGCAGCTCGAGCAAGGCGATGGTTTCCGGCAAGGTCCTCAGCGCCTCGTCAGGTATCGAGAAATTGCGCCGCACTGGGGTTTCGCTGACGAACATGCCGCGCCCTTGCTGCGGCACCACCATGCCGTCGGAGCGCAACCGCGCCACCGCTTCCCGCACCACGGTGCGGCTGACATCGTATTCGGCGCAAAGCTCCGCCTCGGTCGGCAATTGCGCGCCGGGCAGTAACGATCCGGAACGGATCTTTTCCGATAGGCTCTCCGCCACGACGGTGGAAAGCGGCTTGCGCTTCGTCATCAGTCTCCCTCTCACCCGATTCGCGATGATGCCCGAACCGGCAGGACCATTCAAACCGCCGCGGTGACGATGAGCTCGACCAGCATCCCAGGTTTGGCCATCCGCCCTTCGCCGGAGGAACGCGCCGGCGCGTGCTCATTCGGTATCCAGGCGTCCCACACCGTGTTGACCTCGTCGAAATCCCTGATGTCGTCCAGCCACATCTGCACGTGCAGGATGCGGGTCTTGTCGGTGCCTGCCTTCGCCAGCAGTGCGTCGATCTTGCTGAGCGCCTCGCGCATCTGGTCGGAGGCGGACTGGCCTGGTCTCGCGACCTGGCCGGTGAGGTAGAGCGTGCCATTGTGGATGACGCCGTGATGGATGCGGGTGTCGAAGTCGAAACGCTGGATATCGCTCACTGGTTGTCCTTGTCGGGTTGCCGGCATCCGCCGGATGGGGTCAGATTGCCGGCGTGCGCCGGATGGGATTGCCTTGCAGGTACTGTGCGTAGGGCGCCTGCACGAGCCAGCCGGCGTCGACAGGCAAGGTGACACCGGTTATCGACGCGGCACGATCAGAGCAGAGGAATAGCGCCGCCTCGGCCACGTCGCGCGGCTCGACGAAGCGGCGCAACGCCGTGGTCGCCTGGATCGCTTCGGGGTTGCGCTCACCGTTGGCGATCCTCGCCTTCAACCCGTCGGAAAGCGTGTAGCCGGGCGCCACCGCATTGACACGCACCCCATGCGGGCCGAGYTCYGCSGCCAGGATCTGSGTCAGYGCCAGGACCGCGTGCTTGCCRGGCGTGTAGGCYGGCAGCGACAGCGGCGCGAAGGAGGCGAGCGAGCCGACATTCAGGATCGCRCCGCGYCCGGCSGCCGACATCAGCCGGCCGAACACCTGGCAACCCAGCAGCGTGCCGCGATAGTTGACCCGCCACATCTTCTCGTCCTCGTCCAGGTCCTGGTCGAGCACATGCTTGCCGCTCTGCAGCATGCCGGCGCAGTTGACGACGACTTCAGGCGTGCCGAACGCAGCGCTGACCGCTTCGGCCAATGCCTCCACCGAGGCCGCTTCTGCGACATCGGTCTGGACAAACAAAGCGCACGGCGCGCCCGCTGCCTCGCAGGCGTTGGCCGCTTCCTTGCCTCGTGTCGCGTCCCGGCCGGCGACGACGATCTGGTAGCCGTCTTCGGCGAAGCGCAAGGCAATCGCGCGGCCTATGCCGGAGGTGCCGCCGATGACGACGGCCGTCAGTGGCTCAGCCATGGCTGCGATCCCTGCGCTCGATGTCGAAGAATTCGGCCATGGCTTCAACCTGGAAGTCCATCATCGGGCGTCCGGGCTGGACGCGGCAGCCGATCGCCTTCGCTGCCTTGAGCAGCGCCGTCTCGGCCGGTTCCATGATGATGTCGACGACCGTCATGTCAGGCGTCAGCTTGCTCACATCCATGGGCAGCGGATCACTGGCCTTCAGCCCGGAAGGCGTGGCGTTGATCGCCATGTCCATGCCGGACGGATCGGGCTGGCCGACCTCGATACGGCATTTTGGAAAAGACTTGCCGACCAGCGCGGCCAGCTTCTCCGCGCGTCCCCTGTCGATGTCGGTCAGCCGGATCTCCGCCGCGCCTTCCTCGGCCAGACAGTAGGTCAGCGACGCACCGGCGCCGCCGGCACCGACCTGGAGGATGCGGCGACCGGCAATCTGGTGCCCGCCCGCCTTCAGCCCGTCGATGAAGCCGACGCCGTCGAAATTGTCGGCGTACCAGCTTCCATCGGGCAGCCGCCGCACCGAATTGGCGCTCTCAACCCGTGCCGCGCGGTCATGCGCGGCAGAACACTTGTGGTAGACCGCGACCTTGTACGGCACCGAGATGATGACGCCGCGGATGTTCTCGGCCGCCGTGATCCCGGCCCAGAAGGTGTCGAAATCCTCCGGCCGACAGCTCAACGGCACCATCAGGCTGTCGAGGCCCTTCTGCTCGAAGATCTCGTTGAACATGCCGGGGCTCTTGGCGTGGCCCACGGGATGGGCCAGCATGACGAAGACATCGGCCTTGCCGGTTCCGCGCATCGATTTATTCCTTTCCATTTGACAGTTCATGGTCGCTCAGCGGTCGGGCGCATCTTGCATCGTGGCAAAGCCGTATGATATAGGACATCATACAAATTTCAATGCACCTTCTTTGGCTGGAGACCACCGCGAAATGCACGAGCGCCGCAACGTTCTGAAGGCCGCCGTGACGGCTGGCCGGGCTCATATCGGCATCTGGTGCTCGCTGGCTTCCGCCCTCACCACGGAGATCGTCGCCGGCTCCGGCGCCGGCTGGGTGCTGATCGATGGCGAGCATAGCCCCAACGATCTGCGCAGCATCATGGCGCAGCTTCAGGTCACGGCCGGCTTCGATAGTGAGGCCGTTGTCAGGCTGCCTTCCGACGATGCCAATCTGATCAAGCAGGCGCTCGATATCGGCGCACGCAGCCTGATGATCCCCAATGTGCGCACGGCCGAGCAGGCCCGCGCCATTGTTGCAGCGATGACCTATGCACCCGGCGGGTTTCGCGGCTTCTCCGTTGGCCATCGCGCCAACGCCTTCGGCCGCATCGCCGGCTATCACGCCAAGGCGCGTGAGCAGCAGCTTCTCGCCGTGCAGATCGAATGCGAGACAGGCGTGGCCAACGCTGCCGAGATCGCTGCCGTCGACGGTGTCGACGTCCTCTTCGTCGGCCCCGGTGACCTCTCCGCCAATATGGGCGCGATGGGCAATCCGGGTGCCGCGCATGTTCAGGAGGCGATAGCCTCGGTGCGCAAGGCCGCAAAGGCAGCAGGCAAGGCCAGCGGCATACTGGCGCCGGCAAAGGCCGATGCCGACCGCTACCTCGCCGACGGCTTCACCATGGTCGCCGTCGGGTCGGACCTCGGCCTGCTGGCACGGGGCTCGGATGCCCTGATCGCTTCATTCAATCAGTAGACCGGAGACAGACCGTGGCAATTCCTCCTTACAAGGCGCCGTCGCGCACTGCCTACGATATCGTCATCGTCGGCGGCGCGGTGGTCGGCTCGTCGACGGCCTATTGGCTCAGCCAGGCGCTGGGCAATGGCGCCTCGATCCTCGTGATCGAGCGCGACTCGAGCTACACCTTTTCTTCGACCGCGCTCTCCACCAGCGCCATCCGCCAGCAATATTCCAATCCGATCAATGTGAAGATCAGCCAGTTCGGCATCGACATCATCCGCCATTTTCCGGAGCGAATGGCGCCCTTCTACAAGGACGAGCCGGCGCCCGATCTCGGCTTCAAGGAATATGGCTATCTCTATTGTTGCTCGCCCGACGGCGTGGAGGCCGCGCGCGAACGCGTCGACCTGCAGCGCAGCCTCGGCGCTCACACCGTCTTCCTCGAGCCGGGCCCGCTGAAGGAACGTTTTCCCTGGCTCAATGTCAAGGATCTCGGCGGCGGTTCGTGGGGCGCGCGCGAAGAGGGCTGGTTCGATTCCATGGGCCTGCTGAACGGCTTCCGCCGCGCGGCGCGCGCCAGCGGCGTAGAATATATCGACAACGCCGTGAATGGACTGGAACTCGCCGATGGGCGTGTCGTCTCGGCCCGGCTGGCGACCGGCGAGGTGATTTCCTGCGGAACCCTGGTCAACGCCGCCGGTCCGCGCGCGCAGCAGGTCGCCGCCATGGCTGGCCTGTCCATCCCGGTCGCTCCCTACAAGCGCTACAGTTTCGTCTTCGCCAGCGCCACGCCGATCCCCGGGCGGATGCCCAACGTCATCGACCTCTCCGGCACCTTCGTGCGKCCGGAAGGCGAGCTTTTCCTCACCGGCAACACGCCGCAGGGCGACGGCCCGGCGGACTATGACGACTTCGAAATGCATTTCGAGGAATTCGACGATTACATCTGGCCGGCGCTCTGGCATCGCATTCCGGCCTTCGATGCGCTGAAGGTCCAGACCAGCTGGACCGGCCACTACGAATACAACATGCTCGACCACAATGGCATTGTCGGCTTCCATCCGGAGGTGACCAACTTCATGTTCGCCAACGGTTTTTCCGGGCACGGGCTGCAACAGTCGCCGGCCGTGGGCCGGGCGGTGTCGGAGCTGATCGTCCACGGCGCTTTTCAGACGCTTGATCTCACCCCGTTCTGCTACGAGCGCATTGCGCGCAACGAGCCGTTCCTCGAAGAAGCGGTGATCTGAGGCCAGGGAGCGCTGGACTTGTGCCCGGCCTGGCGACGGCGGATGCATGGGGCCGTCGACTAAAAGCCCCGCTGCTGTTTCTGGTATCGTTTGACCAGCCGCTCCCGCTTCAGGCGGGAGAGCCGCTCGATCCAGAAGACACCGTTGAGTTGGTCGATCTCGTGCTGGTGGCAGACAGAGAGCAGGCCTTCGGCCTCCTCGACAGCTTCGTCGCCATCCAGGGTCTGGTAGCCGATACGGACGTGTGCATGCCGTTCGATTTCCTCGGTGACCCCTGGCATGGATACGCTGCCTTCGATATGGCGGATCATTTCGCCCGATGCCCAAAGAATGGTCGGGTTGACGTAGCTGCGCAGGCCCGCCGAAGGCGACAGTTCGAGGACGACCAGTCGCTTCAGGATGCCGATGTGAGGCGCGGTGATGCCGATGCCCGGAGCGGCGCGCATGGTGTCGGTGAGATCGCCGGCAAGCCGGTGCAGGTCCTCGTCAAAGACCGATATGGGCTCGGCGACGGAGCGTAGACGAGGATCGGGAAATCTCACGATCGGCCGTATCGTCACATGTCACTCCCGCGTTCGGCAATCGCAGGCTAACGTCAGGCGATCAAGAGGCCAAGCCCGGCTATGCCTGTGTCAGGCTTGAACGGCGAGCCGCTCTTTCTCCATCTCGGCCATGTCCTGGAAGCGGTCGGCGATGCGGGGATGGATGCGGCCGCCATCCGCAGCGCCGATGGCGACGACGATCTCGTCCGCGGCCGGGCCGTCGGCAATCTGGAAGTTGGCGGTGATGAAATGCGAGCGGCGGCCGTTCTCGCTCTTGTGCATCATCGGCAGCGACAGCAGCGCGCCAGGGGCGTTGCGTGTGTTGCAGAATTCGAGATAGGTCGTGCCGCCGACGGCATCGCGGAAGACATTGCCGAAGCGCAGCGTGTGGATCATGGCGGAGGCATGCTCGATCTCGCCGGCAGTTCCGACGGCGGCGGCCTTGCCGTAGCTTTCGATGCGTTCCGCCGGCATCAGCCCAATCAGGCGGTGCGTGAGTTCCTGCCCGAGCCGGGGCGCGATGGCGACAATTTCCGGCCGCAAATCCTCGACGAAACCGCGGCCGGCCCATGGATTGCCCAGGACGGCGGCGACGACGATCGATGTCACCGGCCTGGCGGCCGCCCTGCTGCCTTCGAAGTGCACTTCCTCGATGAAGGTACAGATCTTTCGCAATTCCATGATTTGGCCTCTCCACGTAGAAGCTCAAATCTAATGCGCGCCAATCGACGGGTATTCCTCCGGTTCGTAGGAAGAATCGGCGTGCGCCCCGCGTGGAAGCGGTGTAGCGTTGATATATCCGCGACGGCTAAAATTCGCCCTTCGCGAGTGGCGGAAGATCAGGCGTGGACCACGAGTCGCAAATTCTCTCCTTGCGGGACGCCGCCAGCCTCATCAATTCGGGCGGCGATCTCCAGTCCGTGCTGCGCGACCTCGTGCTGGCGGCCTGCCGTCATGCCAAATGGACGCTGGGCTCGATCATGGGCATCGATGCCCCGCATGGCCACGCCTATGTCATCGTGCGCCACGATCCGACGCTCATTCACCGCACGCTGCCGGACCGCTGGGAACTGGCCACCAGTCCCTCGATCGTCGCGCTCAACCGCAATGAGCCGGTCTACATCAGGGACGCGCGGGTGTCGGAGGAGTTCCCGGGCTATCGCCGCGAGGCCTTCGAGCGCGACTACCGCAGCGTGCTGGTCATGCCGATGAACTGCGTCGACGAGGACGGCCGGCCGATGGTGCTGACCGTCGTCTCGCGCGAGATCACCGAAGTGACGGCGGAGGATATCGCCTTCATCGGCATGATCGTGCATCTGGGCGAGATCGCGGTCGAGAAGCAGCATCGGTTGCGCCAGGAGAAGCAGGCCGGCGAACGCCTGCAACGCGCGCTTTCGGCGCACACCTCGCTTCTGCAGCAGGCCTTGTCGGACGGGTCCGTGGTTTCGCTCGCTGAAAAGGTCAGCGAGCTTCTGCCCAATCCGGTGGTGGTGATCGATTTCCATGCCAATCTGGTCGTCGCCGGCCGTTCCCCGAGCGAGGCGCATTTCGACATCGCCTCCTGGCAGCAGGCGGTGAGCGGAACGCTGAGCCGGCAGATCTTCAAGATCGCGCGCGGCGCGTCCGACGGACGCCACACCGAGACGCTGTTCGTCGATGACGGCAAGCGACAGCTGAAGCTTTCGGTGCGCATCGAGCCGCTTACCATTGATGCCGAAGTGGTTGGTGCCCTGATGATTTTCCCGACACCGCAGGCGTCGGGCCAACTCGATCAGATGCTGCTCGACAGCGCCAAATTCGCGCTCAGCGTGCAGATGATGCGCAGCTTCGTGCGCTTCCGTTTCGAGACGCGTTCGCTGACCGAGCTTTTCCTGGAGGTGGCGGAGCGCCGCTGGCGCGACGAGGCCGATATCGTCAATCGCGCCCGCCGGCTGGGGCTCGACTTGACCGTTGCGCAGAAGATGATCGTCGTCGACCTCGCCGAGCAGGTGAAGGATGGTGCCATCGGCCTTGCCGATCCGCATCATGCGCTCGTGCGTCTCCTGCAGCAGGCCGGCATTGCCGGCACGGCTATCGCGGTGGAGGATGGGCTTGTCTGCCTTGTTCCGGCCGATGCCGGGCAGGACGGCGCGCGCTTCGCGAAATTGCCGCACAGGATCGCGGCCGAGCTTGGCCGCTATTTCGAGCGCGAACCGGTGGTGGTGCTTTCCGAGGCCTGTGCCGCGCTGGCCGATTATCCCATCGCCTGGGAGCGGTGCCGCCGCATGATCCGCATCGGCCGTTCCTTCGGCCGCACCGGCGTTTTTGCCGGCCAGGATTTCGGTCCGCTGCCGATATTGGTCGCCGCCGCCGACGCTCCCGACGTGCGCGGCTTCGTCGAGGACAGTGTCGGCGCCCTGATCGCGCATGACCGCGAGCACGGCACGCCCTATCTCGACACGCTGTTTGCCTATCTGCGCGAGGGCTGCCGCAGCCAGGCCTGCGCCGACGCCATCGGCCTGCATGTCACCACTTTGCGCTATCGCCTGTCGCGCATGGAGGAACTGTTCGGGATCCGTCTCGACACGCCCGAACAGCGCTTCGCGGTCGAACTGGCGATCCGTCTCAGCGGCATCATCGACAGCCGCGTGCCGATGGCCCGCTAGGCTCTCTTGACCTCGCCACCACCGTTGCGATGCGGCAGTTGCCGCAGGCACAGGCTCGCCGCGCTCAGGCTTGCTCGGGATAACAGCAGCACGCCGCACCATCTTTCCTACAGACCGGAGGAAGAACGCCAGCCGGCGCCTGCTTAGCTTTCATCCGACACTTAGGAGGAAAGCAATGGCGGACGCGGTGGCACAAAGGACGATCGACCCGATCGCCTTGCGTCGTGCCTTCGGCACCTTCGTCACCGGCGTCACCGTCATCACCACGCGCGATGGCGACGGCAATCCACGCGGCATGACCGCCAACTCCTTCACCTCGGTCTCGCTTGACCCGCCATTGCTCCTGGTCTGTGTCGGCAAGGCGGCGGCGAGCTTTCCCGCCTTCAACGAGACACGGTCCTTCGCGGTCAATTTCC
>NZ_JBFUGJ010000047.1:0-27749 GCF_056402975.1 Mesorhizobium sp. P3_A9
GTGTAGGGGTGCATGGTGGTGGCGATGTCGGCGGCGGCGAGAGAGTTGGAAAGCGCGTCCATGGAAGTCCTCAGCGGCTCGTGGAAATGGTTCGGGTTGTAGGCTCGAGATCGTCCTCGATCCCATGCATAGAGCCTTTACGATTCGGAAAAATGAATCATGGGAGGCTTTTGGAATGCGTGTCGATGATCCGCCGCATCAACGCGGCGACGTCGCGCGCATTCGGCGGATCGGAGTGGATGCAGACGGTGTCGAACTCGACTGGACGGACCGTGCCGGCTACCGTGACGAGTTCGCGTCGGGTAAGCGCTCCCACCATGCGGTGCTCGGCAAGCGTCAGGTCGATGGCCGACTGGACGCGCGGGATGATCAGGCTGCCGCCGGGAGCGTAGGCAAGATCGGGAAAGAACTCGCCCACGAAGGCGACGCCGAGTTCCGCTGCCGCCGCCTCGTGGAAGGTTCCCGCCATGCCGAAAAGCGGGACGCCGAACGGCTTGACCGCCGCGGCAATTGCCCGGGCGGTGTCCATGTCGTGCGCGGCCATGCCGTAGATGATGCCGTGCGGCTTGACGTGGCTGAGCCGTCCGCCCTCGGCGGCCAGTATCCCTGTCAGAGAGCCTATTTGGTAGAGGAAGGCGGCTGTCAGTTCCTCCGGCTGAAGTTTCATTTCGCGCCGGCCGAACCCCTCGCGATCGGGAAGGGAAGGATGCGCGCCGACCTGTTTGCCATGCGAGAGCGCGAGCCGCACGGTCTTCAGCATCGTCCATGGATCGGAGGCGTGGAAGCCGCAGGCGATGTTGGCGCAATCGATATGCGGCATGATGCCGGCATCGTCGCCGAAGCGCCAGTTGCCGTAGCTTTCCCCCATGTCGCAGTTCAGGGTGACCATGGTTTGGTGCCTCAGCTCAGAGTGTTTGCTGCCCAGCCGGGGGCGATGTGCGGGAATTCCGGCGGTGGTTCGTGCTCGTGCAGCAGTCGAAGCACGCGCGGCGGCATCAGCGGCAGTTGCCGCACCGGCTTGCCGATGGCGCGTGCCACCGCGCAGCCGATCGCCGCGCCCACGGCCAGGATGGGCACCTCGCCCGCGCCCTTGGTGCCGAGCGGCCCCATCGACGGTGCACCCTCATAGAGGTCGGCGGCGACCGGGATCACGTCCTGCGCCAGCGGCAGGCGATAGGTCTCGAAATCGTCCTGCGCGATGCGTCCGTCGGCGGTGATCGTCACCTCCTCATGCAAGGCGTAGCCGAGACCCTGCACGACCCCGCCCTGTATCTGGCCCATGACCGCGCGCGGGTTTAGCGCACGGCCGACATCCTGCACCACGCGATAGGCCAGAACCTCGACATGGCCGGTGTCCGGGTCAACCGCCACCTCGGCCTCGTGCACGACGAAGACGGGGATGTCGAGCGCATCGATGAAATGCCCCATGGCGCAGCCCGCCATGGCCGGCGTGTTCCTGGCCGTAAAGGCTCCGCTTCCGGTGATCGGGCCGGTGGTTGCCTGCGCATGGGCGACGACAGCGGGGATCGACATGCCGGAACCGGGACGTTCCGCGATCTCGACACGCCCCTCCCGCAGTACCAAATCTTCCGGTCGGGTCTGGAGCATCTCGCCGGCGGTCCGCAACAACTTCTCGCGCACCTCCGCGCAGGCGGCCACACTTGCCGCGCCAATGGACACTGTGGTCCGTCCGCCGCCAACGCCGACATCGAGACCGGCGGCATCCGTATCGGCTTCGCGCACGATCACCTGGTCGGGAGCAAGGCCGAGCTGCCCGGCCACGATCTGCGGCAGGGATTGCACCATCGTGCCGGAACCAATCTCCACACCCGACGTGACCAGTGTTGCACTGCCGTCGGCGTTCAAATTCACCGTCGCCGCCGAAGGCCCGACGAAAACGAACCATGTGCCGACCGTGGTCGCAATTCCATAGAGCCTGCCGTCGGCCTTGGCCTCCGATGTGCCGGTACTGGCGCGCAACGTCTCCATGCGATCGAGCATCGGACCCAGCACGTCGGCCTCGAAAACCTGGCCAGTGGCGCCGAGATCGCCATCTCCCAGGACATTTTTCTTCCGAAACTCCATCGGGTCGAAACCCAGCGCATCGCAGATTTCGTCGGTATGTCGCTCCAACGCGAATGTGTTGTAGACGCCGTTGCAAGCGCGGAAAGCACCATTGGGTGGCGTGTTGGTGTATACGGCGCGGCTGACGAGCCGCGTGGCGCCAACCTTGTAATTGCCGCCCAGCGTATGCGCCGTCATCGTCGTCAGGAAGACCTGTTCGCCGCCATACGCACCGCAGTCCATCAGCACGACCGCCTCGCGTCCGGCGATGTATCCTTCGGCGGTGACAGCGGAGCGAATGCGGATTTCCGCATTCTCGCGGCAGAGGCAGGTTGCCATCTCTTCCTGCCGGGTGTTTTCCAGGACCACCGTGCGCCCGGTCATCCGCGCCAGAAGTGCCGTGATCGGCTCGATGGACGCATCGAATTTCAGGCCGAACCCGCCACCGACAGGCGGCACGGTGACCCGCACACGCCCGGGCGCAAGCTGYATGACCCTTCCGGTGACGTTGCGCACGGTCCAGGGCACCTGCGTCGAGGTCTGGATATGAGCACGGCCATCCTCCCAGGAGCCGATGGCAACGCGCGGTTCGAAGGGCACGTGGCTCTGCCGGCCGACGGTGAAGCTGCTCTCGACAATGCGTATATCGGGTCGGGCGAAGGCAGCATCGACGTCGCCGCGACTGGATTTTGCCTCCCATGCGATGTTGCCGGCACGTGCACCACCTTCCGTGAGCACCTCATAGCCGCGCCAGCCCTCGTGAACGAGGCGGGCGGCGGGCCGGAGCGCATCGGCCATGGTGAGCACCGGTGCCAGCGGCTCGACCTCGAGCATGATGGCGGCAAGTGCCGCCCGCGCCTGCTTATCCGTCTCGGCAGCGATGACGGCGATTGGCTCGCCGTGATAGCGGATCGTGTCGATGGCCAGGAGCGGATGGTCGGCGATGCCGATGCCGTAGAGGCCTGGCGCATCGGCGCCGGTCGCCACCGCGCGCACGCCAGGATAGCGAAGTGCCGCCGAAACGTCGAGCTTGAGGATACGCCCCGCAGGAACGGTCGACCGCAGCAGCACGGCATGTAACATGTCGGGGCGAACTCGGTCGTTGGTGTATTTCGTGCGCCCGCGCAGCTTGTCCTGCGCATCGCGGCGGGGAAGATTCATCACCGTGGCGGACAGCTCAGACATTGATGCCTCCCACCAACTGGCCGGTCTTGCGCGCCTGGTCGAGGCAGTCGGCCACGGCGTCGACGATCCGCTCATATCCGGTGCAGCGGCAGATGTTGCCGACCATCGCGGCCTTGATTTCAGGCCGGCTCGCATGCGGATTGTCGCGCACGAACGCCGAAAGGCTCATGACCATTCCAGGAAAACACATGCCGCATTGCACGGCATCGGCGGCCTCGAAATTGGCCTGGAGCGGGTGCAGCGCCTGGTTTCCGGAACTCAATCCCTCGATGGTCGTCACCGCGCATCCCTGGACCAGGCCAACCGGCTTCAAACAGGACGGCACCGCTTCGTCGTCGACATGCACCGTGCAGGCGCCGCAGAAGCCTTCGCGGCACACGGCCTTGGTCCCGGTCAGGAATTGGTCCCGCCGCAGGATGTCGACGAGCGGCGTCATCGGATCGCCATGAAAGCGGCAGTCCTCGCCATTCAACTGGAATGTCACAATCATGCCAGGCCCTCGGTCCTGAGAAGTGCGGCAACGCCGCGCTTGACCAGCGGCGGAAGAACCTGGCGCCGGTACCAACCCTCGGCTTCCCTGCCGTCGCGGCCCTGAAAATCATTGTGCTCCAGTGCAAGCTCGGCGGCGCGTTGCGGATCGAGCTCGGAGGCAGGGTCCGCCCCCATGGCCTGTTCGAGCGCCGTCCAGCGCCGCGCTACAGGCTCCACCGAACCGACGGCAATGCGACACCGCTTGTTTCTGTCCACCGCGAGCGAGACGATGGCGACCGGGTAGTCGCCGGCTTTCCGAAGCGGCAGGCGGATATGCGCACTTGCGATCAGGTCGCGGCGCAGATGAATTCTCGTCACGATCGCTTCGGTCAGCAACGTGTGCCTGTCTTTGAGGAAATCCGAAATACCGAGAAGTTTTGGACCTTCGAACGTCTCCAGCTCCACCGTCGCCTCACAGGCGAGAAGCGCGGGGGCGAGATCGGCGGCGGCAAAGTCGAGGGCACAGAGGTTGCCGCCCACGGTGGCAACCCTTCGGATGCCGGGATTGGCCGCACCCTGCGCCGCCGCAAGCAGACCTTCGAAGCCCGCTGCCCCATGCAACGCGCGGCCAAGTGCTGCGTGGGTAACAGCGGCACCGATGACGACATGGTCCGGTTCGATTTCGACCTTGGACAAGGCCGGTATTCGGTGGAGTGCGACCACCGCCTCGGGGAGGTCGACCCCGCGCCGGGGATCACGCATCATCCAGGTGCCGCCGGCAAGCACCGCAGCACCTTGCCGGCGTGCAGCCAATGCCTCTTCAAGTGTGCTGGCCGCGGTGAACGATCGTTCCACGCCTGGTGCCATCTGTCATACCCCTCGGAAGCAGCCAACTTTCGCGGCGCTCCAACATTGTTGCTCCAGCTTCAAGCTCCTGTGAAATAGTAATTCTTTGAATATCGTATCGAAAAAACAGATAGCTCCATGCAAGCGCCCGCAAGGTTTGCGGCGCGCTCGTTAGCGCTCAGACCCAGCGGGCGACGGTCCGTTTCTCAAAGCTCTCACGGAACTGGGCGGTGGTTTTGGGAAGCAGTTCGCCGGTCTCCCAGTCGAGGATCACGGCATAGTGCCGAACCGCATCGAGCGTATCGATCTCACCGGAGCGGAATTTGCGCGCGACCTCCTCGGGATCCATGCGTGCCCAGCCCTTCCGTTTCGACCGGATGTCGGCACGGCAGGCTTCGGTCGCCGTCTCGTCGATTTCGTACTGGCACAGGTCGCGGTCGATTTCGTGGATCACCACGCCGTAGTCGGTCTTGGCTCGCTCCAGGGAAACGTAGTCGTCGATGACGTCCTCCATCACCTTGCGGGGCTCTCGCTCGAGTGGATCGCCGAAACCGCCGCCGCCGGCCGTCGGACGAGCGAACTGGTCGCCTGTGTGGACGGGGTAATCGGAGAACACGGAGCCGAGCCAGATCTCGGTCCCCTCTCCGGCGCGTTTCATGGTCAAGCCGTGGGGCATCGACGGCAGTCCCCCTTCGACACCCCAGACGACAGCGCGCTCGCGGTCGCAAATATAGGACATGACGGCATTTTCGGCCTCGAGCAACAACGAGGTCTTCTGCACGCCGACGCCGCCCCGCCATTTGCCGGGACCGGCTGAATCCTGCTTGATCTGAAACTCGATCGTCCGCGTGGGATTGACCCGCTCGTTGCCTTCGTTCGGCTGCGACATCAGCCCCGTTCCGAAGCAGGCGGTGGTGACATCGGCGCCATCCTTGCCGTTGCGCCCGCCCCAGCCGCCAGGCAGCCATTCGTAGAACATGAAGATCGGCTTTTCGGGTTTGCGCGCGTCCCGTCCCCCGGCCAGCAGATATTCGAGGTTGAAGGCGCAGGCGATGGCGCGTTCTGGCATGATCTTCGACCACATCTCGAAGATCGCGTTCATGATCTTTTCGAACGGCATCAGGAACCCGGTCACCGCCACCGGCCATTCCGCGCTGACGACGCTGTTCTTCGGCGCGGTCACCTCGATCATCCGGTAAAACCCGCTGTTGAGCGGGAGGTCCGGGAAGAAGGTCTTCATGCCGGCGACCACGGCCGAGAAAGTCGCGCCCGGCGCGGAATTGTACATCGAGGCGATGGTCGAATGGCTTCCCGTAAAATCGTAGTGGATCGTGTCGCCCTTGATCGTCATCTTGATGCGGATCGGGATCATGCCCTCGCCGGCTCCGAGATCGCGGTCGATATAGTCGACCGTCTCCCAGGTGCCGTCGGGCAGCTCCGCGAGGCGCTTTCGCACGGCGCGTTCGACGTAGTCCTGAACCTCCTCCATGCCGCGCACCACCTGGCCGCGCCCGTACTTCTTGACCAGCCGCAGCAGTTCGCGCTCGGCCGCGTGCGTCGCCTGCGCCTGGGAATGGATGTCGCCAATGATCGAAGCCGGATCGCGCGTGTTGGCGGCGATCATGTTGGCGACGTCGGAGCAGAAGCGGCCGCGCTGGAAAAGACGCAGCGGCGTGATCCGCAGGCCTTCGCGGAACATGTCGCGGGCAGTGACGTCGAAGGAACCCGGCACGGAGCCGCCGAGATCCGACCAGTGGCCGTTCGACTGGGAGAAGCCGATCAGCTTGTCTTCGTCGAAGATCGGCCGGACGAGCCGCACGTCGCTGAAATGCGTACCGCCGGCATAAGGATCGTTGATTGCGTAGACGTCGCCGGGCGCCATATCGCCTTCGAAGACCCGGATCACCTCCTTGCACGTGTTGTGCAGTGTGCCGACATGGACCGCGATGTCATAGTTGCCCTGGGCAACGGAGTTGCCATCGGCGTCGTGGAGGGCGTTCGAAAAGTCTCGGTTGTAGATGACGAAGGAATAGCAGGTGCGAAGCATCTGTTCGGCCATCTGGTCGACGGTGGTGATGAAGGAGTTCTTCAGCACCTCGAACGTTACGGGGTCGAGGCCAGGGCTCGTTTCAATCAGCTTTGTCATGTCTCAGCCTTTCGTCACGATGAGAATGTTCAGGAAGCCGTCGACGGTGGCGCTCATTCCCGGCGGAACCACGGTGGTGGAATCGAACTGTTCGACGATGGCAGGTCCTGTGAAGGCAGCGCCGGCGCTGAGTTGGTCGCGTTCATAGACAGCCGCGTCATGAGAGACGCCGTCGAACCAGACGCCGCGGCGGCCGAGCGGCTTGGGCACATGAGGCAAGACTTCGTGCCGCGGTATCTCGGCTTTCGGGACGATGCCGATCGCCTTGACCGCGATGCGGAAGATCGACACCGGCGCCTCTTCGCGGCGGTAGTTGAACTCGCGTTCGTGTTCGTTGTGGAATGCCTCGATCAGCGAGCAGATGCTCTCGATGCGCGCCGGCGCTGACACCGCAAGCGAGCGCCACTGGCCCTGATACATCATCTCGACCGTACGCTGCAGCGCCATGTCTTCCTGCGCTACGCCCTCATGGGTCAAGCGCTCGACGGCCTGTTTTTCCATCGAGACAAACGCCGACTGCATCTCGTCTGGCGAGACAGTCGAAGCATCGGCCATGAAGCTTTCGGAGAAATCGTGTTGCACGTCGACGAGAAGGCAACCGAGCGCGGAGGTGACGCCGGGATTGGGCGGCACGATCACGGTTGGAATCGAAAGCTCCTTGGCCACGGCCGCTCCGTGCAAAGCGCCTGCACCACCGAATGCGACGAGTGCGAAGTCGCGCGGGTCATAGCCTCGGCTGATAGAGAGAAGCCGGACGGCATTGCCCATATTGGCGTTGGCGACGGCGATGATCGCCTCGGCCGCCTGGTGGAGCTCCATGCCGAAGGGTGCCGCCACCGTCTCCTGCACCGCCTGGGCGGCCAGGGCTGGGTCGAGTGTGATCTTGCCGCCCGCTAGACTGGTACCGAGACGGCCGAGCACGACATTGGCATCGGTGTTGGTGGCAATGCGGTTGCCATTCTTGTAGCAGGCCGGGCCTGGAAAGGCGCCAGCGGACTGCGGTCCGTTGCGCAGGCTGCCGCCCTCGTCCTGCCATGCCAACGACCCGCCGCCGGCGCCGATGGTCAGCACTTCGATGGAGGGGAAGCGGATCGGATATCCGAATTYGATGTACCAGTCTTTTGTGATGCGCGACTCCCCGTTCCATGCGAGCGAGACGTCGGTGCTGGTGCCGCCCATGTCGAAGCCGATCGAATTCGGGAAGCCACAGAGATTTCCGATGAAGCGGCTTGCTATCGCGCCGGCGGCGATGCCCGATCCCGCGAGCCGGGCCGAGAAATCCTTGACGCTCGCGGGTGTCATGACCCCGCCACCGCTGTGCAGCAGCAGGAGATCTCGCTTGTATCCGGCCGCGGCAAGCTTTTCTCCTAGACGCGACACGTAGTCGACGACGACCGGGGCACAGACGGCGTTGGCCATGGTGGTGGAAAACCGTTCGTGCTCGAAGATTTCCGGCATCACCTCCGAGGAGATCGAGACCGGCAGATCCGGCATTGCCTCCTTCAGGATCTCACGCATGCGGCGCTCATTGGCGCCGTTGACATAGGAGTTCATGAAGCAGACGGCGATGGACTTGACCTGGCGTTTCTTGAGAATGTCCGCGACGCGGCGCGCAGCCTCTTCGTCCAGCGCTTCCAGGATCGTGCCCTCGGCACTGACCCGTTCCCGGACGGTCAGCCGGTCGCGGCGCGGGATATAGGGCTTGGCGACATCCTTGTAGGTGTCCCAGAGATCTTCCTTGTTGGCGCGGCGGATCTCGACAACGTCACGGAAACCCTCGGTGCAGACCATAGCGGTGCGTGGCAGGCGGCGGGTGATCAGCGCATTGGTGGCGACCGTCGTGCCATGAGAGAACATGGTCACCTGCGAAAGATCGATGCGGCCCTGCTCCACGCCATTCATAATGGCCTGCATGGGATCGTCAGGCGTGGACGCGGTCTTTTCGATACGGATCGCGCCGCTGTCTTCGTCCATGATGCAGATGTCGGTGAAGGTCCCTCCGACATCGACGGCAACTCTAATTCGGCTCATGACAGTTCCTTCGCAAGGTCTTGCGGGCAAAGCCCCGCCTTCGCCGCCCCCTTGCCGGGGTGACGTCGCAATGAATGGTGGAATTGGCCCGGATTTCGTCGGGTCTAGTGCCGCTCTCTCGAGGTCGACGCGCGGCCCGCCCGGCTCGCTGCTTCGCGACGTGTATCCGTCGGTGCGCAGCCGAACCGCGTCCGGTAGTGCTTGCAGAACTGGGACTGGTCGGCGAAGCCCCAGCGGTAAGCGATCTCGGCAACGCTGCTGATGTTGGTCACCGACATCAGTTCCTCGGCGCACAGTTCAAGCCGGGCGTCGCGGATGAAGCCGTTGATCGACTGGTTGCTGTCCTGAAAAAGAACCTGCAGGTAACGGAGCGAGATGCCGCAGGCATCAGCCACCGCCTGCGGGCCGAGGCCGGAAGTCTTCAAATTGTCGCGAATATACTGCTCGGCGCGATGCAGATGGCCGGCCCGGATCGACGAGATGCTGCTGTCCAGCACGCGATCGTCGCTCACGATCGACAGGCACAGCATTTCCAGGATGTGCCTGCCCATCATCTCACGAGCGACTTCCGTGATCTCATCGAGATGGCCGATCGTGGTTCGCACCGTGTCGAGGAAGAGCGCGGCGATGCCTTGGGTCGCGTCGAAACTGAGCGCACTGAGCCGTTCGGCGGATCCGATCCGTGCCCGAACGCTCGATGACGGCACCTTCAGGACCCACAGCGCGTTTGGCTTGCCGTGCCAGAATTCGTAAGGTGCATCTCCCCTCTCGACGAGAAAGCCCCCCGGGCTGCAATTGACGGTTCTCGACCCTTGCGAGAAATTCACCTCGCTCATCTCCGGGATGGTGATGAGCAGGCTGGCGTCACGCTCGTTGAGGAAATGGCGGCGATGGCGGCGATAGCTTACGGCATCGCAGCGCATTTTAGACACACTGACGAGCCCGAGAGAGAAGGTTTCCAGCGTGCCTGAAAATTCGCGACGGTTGCGATACTCGGTGTCGAGCGGAAAATAGGCTTCGGTAACAGCGGCTTGCCAGGCATCACCACCTGCGGGACCGCCGATCGTATCGACGACGTATTTCATTCCCCGACCTTTCTGGTTGGCCCGGTTAGCCCGGTGTTTTTCTGGAGATTACAGGAATCCACCGGCGCGTATTGGTCAAAAACGAATAAACTTATGTGGTTGTTTGGCGGCTGGCTCGCTTTCCCATGCCGTCGCGCCTGGTCATGGACGAGCAAAACAGGATGCCGGCAACGGTGGCGGTCGTCGAGCCGACCGGCTCGAGACGCTGGTGATCGTGCGCTTGGCGGACGATGAAATCGCCGTGGTGTTTCTCGACCGCATTTCCTTGTGGCCGGGTGCAGACCCTTCGGCGACGCTCGATCCAGACCATTGTGTGGCGAGCGGGCATTCACTAGTCTTTCTGCCGGGTCGAGGATCGCACGCATGACGCCGAAACTGAACCGCTGGAAGCGCTTCGCCGACTGGGACGAGCGGCCGTTGCGGCTGGACAAGTTCGCGGTGGAAGACGCCGCCAACGGCTTCTCCGCCTTCTCCAGCCCGGCCGACCCCAAACCTGGCATCGGCATCAGCGGCGGGCGCGTCGTGTCCCTCGATGGGGTGCTCGAACACGACTACGACATGATCGACCGCTTCATCGCCCGCCATCACATCGATCCGGACATAGCGCCCGAAGCGATGGCGCTGGACTCGGCGACCGTCGCGCGCTGGCTGGTCGACATGAACGTGCCGCGCGAAGCGCTGGTGCGGCTCGCCCATGGCATGACGCCCGCGAAACTCGCCGAGGTGGTGTCGCAGCTCAACGCGTTGGAGATCGCCTTCGCCTATTCGAAGATGCGGGCACGCAAGACGCCGGGCAACCAGGCGCATGTAACCAAYGCCAAGGACGACCCGCTGCAGCTCGCCGCGGATGCCGCAACTGCCGTCGCCTTCGGCTTCGACGAGATCGAGACAACGATGCGCGTGTCGCGCAACGCCTGGTCCAACGCCGTGGCGTGTGCGGTGGGCGGCGCCGTCGGCCGCTGGGGAACGCTGTTCCAGTGCTCCAGCGAGGAAGCGGAAGAGCTGCGCATCGCCATGGCCGGCTTTACCTCCTACGCCGAAACCGTTTCTGTCTACGGCACCGAGAAATCGTTCACCGATGGCGACGACACGCCGTGGTCCAAGGCATTTCTCGCCGCCGCCTATGCCTCGCGCGGCGTCAAGATGCGCTGCACGTCGGGCGCTGGCTCCGAATTGCTGATGGGCTTCCATGAAGCAAAATCGCTGCTTTACCTTGAGGCGCGCTGCCTCTGCCTGCAGCGCGGCATGGGCGTGCAGGGCACGCAGAATGGCGGCATCGACGGAGCGCCGTTGACCGCCACTATTCCCGGCGGTGTCCGCGAGTTGATGGCCGAGAACCTCATCGCCGTCTGGCTCGATCTCGAATGCGCATCGGGCAATGACGCGCGCTCCACCGAATCTGAAATTCGTGTCGGCGCCAAGATCCTTCCCTACCTGATCGCCGGCTCGGACCTGATCTGTTCCGGGATGGGATCGATCCTGAAATACGACAATTCGTTCAACCCTTCGCTGATCAACGGCGAGGAGCTGGAAGACTATCTGGTGCTGCAGCGCGATTTCGAGGCCGATGGCGGGCTGACGCCGCTGCCAGAGTCACGCGCGATCGAGCTGCGCGAGCGGGCGGTGGAGGCGATCGCCGCCGTGTTCGAGGAGCTCGGCCTGTCAACGCCGACCGAGGACATGAAGACCAGTGTGGTCTACGCTTCCGGCTCCGACGATACGCGCAGCCTGATGCCGCGCGACGTGTCCTTCATCAGTGAGGCCATCAAGGAGCGCGGCATCACCGTGATCGACGTGGTCAAGGCGCTGGCCAACCGCGGCTTCCGCGAAGAGGCTGAGAACCTGCTGAACGTGGTGAAGCTGCGCCTTTCCGGCGACTATCTCCAGACCTCGGCGATGATCCGCAACGGGCGGATCGTCAGCGCGGTGAACGATCCGAACGACTATCTCGGTCCCGGTTCCGGCTATCGCGTGTCCGAAGAACGGCGCCTGCAGCTCAACGACATCCGCGACGTGCTGGATCAGAAGGAAGTGCTGCGTTCCGAAGCCCTGCACGAGAAGGACGAAGCAAGGCACATCCGCTATCGCAACCTTGGGCCGGCAGCCAGCGGGTCGGCAAAGGACGACGTCGTCATCGGCATCAGCCCGGCCTTTGGGCTAAAGCTTTACCGGACGACGGCCGGACATCGGCTGTCCGAGGTGCTTGGCGCCATGCTTGATGCAATCCGTGCACGCGGGCTCAAGGCGCGCGTCGTTCGCTTCCGCCACACCGCCGACACCTCCTTTCTCGGTCTGTCCGCCGCCCGGCTTGCCGGCAGCGGTATCGGCATCGGCATCCAGGCCAAGGGCACGGCCGTTATCCATCAGCGCGACCGCCAGCCGCACAACAATCTGGAACTGTTTTCCAATGCGCCGATCACCAGGCTCGAGCACTATCGTGCGCTGGGCGCCAATGCGGCCGCCTATGCGCTGGGTGAAATGCCGGAGCCTATCGTGGTGCCGCAGCGGGGCGAGGCCATGGGTTCGCGCTACCACGCCCGCGTCGCCCTCATCTACGCCATCGAAACCGGGCTGACCGAGGCCGGTGCGGCGCCCGAAGAGGTCGACATCACCCTGACGGGAGCGAAATCGTGACCCATACGCGCGCCGACTATCCGCTCGCCGAAACCCAGCCCGGCGCCGTGACCGGCAAGCACGGCAAGGCGCTTCCGGAGATCACGCTGGATGCGGTGCTTGCCGGCGAGGTGACGATGGAAGACCTTCGCATCACACCGCAGGCGCTGCAGGCCCAGGCCGACGTGGCGCGCGATGTCGGGCGGCCGACGCTGGCCCTCAACTTCGAGCGCGGGGCGGAGCTGGTAGAGGTGCCTCAGGATTTCATCATGCAGGTCTACGAACTGCTGCGCCCGGGCCGCGCCAAGTCCAAGGAAGAATTGCTCGAGGCCGCCGCCACGATGCGCGAGACCTACCAGGCCGAACGCATCGCCCGTTTCATCGAGGAAGCCGCCGAGACTTATGCGGCGCGCGGCCTTTTCACGTTCCGCTTCTGAAAGGACCGCATGGGCTGGAAAACCGGATTCCGTTCGCTCTACTACCTCGGCGCACCCGAGCCGGATGATCCGGTGCTGGTGCCGGCACAAACCGCCATCCTGGTCATCGACGTTCAAAACACCTACCTGGAACGACCGGATCGCGCGTCGCTTTCGCCGCAGGAACAGCACCGCTACGATCTGTGGACGCCGTTCCACGAGCGCATGCACGGCACGGTCATACCGAACACGGCAAGATTGCTGGAGTTGGCACGGCAAAATGGCATCGAATGCCTTTTTGCCCGCATCGCCTGCCACACCAGGGACGGGCGCGACCGCTCGCTCTCCCAGAAAATGCCGGGCTGGAACAATCTGCTGCTGCCAAAGAACGATGCGCCGTCGCAGCTCGTTGCCGAACTTCAGCCGGCCGGCGACGAAATCGTGGTGACCAAGACCACCGATTCCGCGCTGACGGGAACAAATCTGCGCCTGATCCTTCACAATCTCGGCATCAGGAATGTCATCTGCTGCGGCATCTTCACGGACCAGTGCGTGTCCTCGACGGTGCGCAGCCTGGCGGATGAGAGCTATGCGGTCATTGTACTTGAGGATTGCTGCGCGGCGGCGACCGAAGAGCTTCATCGCAAGGAGCTCGAAATCATCAACATGATCTACTGCCACGTGATGTCGAGCGGCGAGCTTGGCAAAATCATGGCCTTGGCAAAGTGACGCAGCGTCCGTAGTGTCATGGCTGCACTCGCAGGCCGGGACACATCGGCCGCCACGTGCGGGGACCAAATACAGCTGTCACGAATGGAGAGGGCTTCATGGCCATAGAAACTGCACGCGGGACGATCGACGTCTCGAAGAGTAACAGCATCAATCTTTTGCACTCAAAGGCCGTGGGGCTCGCCGGAGTGCTCTTTCTGGCCGTCACCGGCGCGGCGCCAATGTCGGCGATGCTGGGCAATGTCCCGTTCGCGGCAGGCTACGGCATCGGCAAATACACGCCGGCCGCCTTCCTGATGGCGACGATCGTGCTGACCATCTTCTCGGTCGGCTATGCGGCGATGGCATCGCGCGTGTCGTCCGTCGGCGGCTTCTACGCCTTCATCAGCCAGGGGCTCGGCCGTGAGGTCGGCATGTCGGCGGGCATTGGCTCGCTCGCCTGCTACTCGCTGTTCGAAGCTTCGCTGACGGGGCTGTTCGCATTTTTCGGCAATCTGTGGCTTTCCCAGCATTTCGGCATCAACGTGCCGTGGATCGTCCTTGCGCTCGGCATGATCGTGGTCATCGCTGCACTCGCCTACCGCGACGTGAAAGTGTCCGCACGGCTGCTCGGCATCGCCCTCATTCTTGAAGTGATCATGCTGGTGATCTTCTCGCTGGGCGTGCTTTTCGCTCATGGCGGGACGAATTTTTCCGGTGACTCGCTGAACGTGTTCAAGGTGTTTACGCCTGTCACCGAGCAGAAGGTCGGCGATGTGGCCATACCCGCTGGCGAGGCGGCTGTCGGCATCTTCATGGCGTTCTGGTCGTGGGTCGGCTTCGAAATGGCGCCGAACTATGCCGAGGAATCCCGCGATCCGAAGCGTATCATTCCGCAATCGCTGCTGATTTCGGTGATTGGCCTGGGCTTGTTCTACACCTTCGTCAGCTGGTGCGCGGTGGCGTCCTATCCCACCGAGGCCGACATGGTGGCCAAGGCATTCTCGGACGGGGTGAACTTCTTCCTGACACCGGTTCAGAATTTTGTCGGCGGCTGGGGCTACCAGCTGATGTCGCTGCTCATCCTGACCAGTTCCTTCGCCTGCGGCATGGCCTTCCACAACACCGCTTCCCGCTATCTGTACTCGCTGGCGCGCGAAGGCGTCCTGCCACAGGCAATCGCCGAGACGCATGACCACCACAAGAGCCCACACAAGGCATCGGCGCTGCAGTCGGTGCTGGCGGCGATATGGGTGCTGCTCTACGGCCTGGCCTACGGCTTCGACGATCCGTCGGGACAGGCCTGGCTTGGCGTCTATACGCTGTTTGCGGTGCTTGGCACCGGACTGCTGCTGGTGCTGCAGGCCGTTGTCTCGCTGGCGATCTACATGTGGTTCAAGAAGAATGGCGGCGGCAGCCTGCTGACGACGGTTATCGCGCCGTTGATCTCGCTGGTTGTCCAGCTGGTCCTCGTCTACACGCTGGTGGCCAACCTCGCGACGCTCGGCGGCACCAATGGCTTCGCCAGGAGCATCCCCTATGTCGGGCTTGCGATCCTGATCGTCGGCCTGATCTGGGGCTTCGTGCTGAAGTCCGCCAACCCCAAGGCATACGACAACATCGGTCACATGGTGAACGAAGGCTAATGCATGTCGCCCAAAAGTGGCCCCCGGTTTTGGGGGGAACGACATGCATAAGAACAATGACCTAAAGCGCATCGCATGAATCCAACCAAACGCGATGCGCTTTAGGGCGCACATCGCCCTGGCATCCTTTTCGGCAACGGGGACGGGGTATCACTCTGTCCCCGTCTCATTTTGGAGCTTCAGATCATGACCCAGTCTTTGAAGGGTCGGTCCGTTGTCGTTACCGGCGGATCGAAAGGCATCGGCAAGGGCATAGCGCGGGTGTTCGCGCTATCGGGCGCCAAGGTCGCCATCATCGCACGCCATCTCGACCAGGCCGAAGCCGCTGCCGCCGAGATCGGCCACGGCGCCTTCGGCGTGGTTGGCGACGTCACGTCGCTCGCCAGCATCGAGAGCGCCTTTGCGACAGTGGCCGCAAGAAACGGCAGCATCGACGTGTTGTGCGCCAATGCCGGAATTTTTCCGCAGGCGCGGCTCGAAGACATGAGCTCGGAACAATGGGACGAGGTTGTCGACACCAACCTCAAGGGCACCTTCCACGCGGTCAAGGCGGCGGTTGCCTATCTCAAGAAATCCGACCAGGGCCGCATCGTGCTGACCTCGTCGATCACCGGCCCGGTCACCGGTTTTCCCGGCTGGTCGCACTACGGCGCCACCAAGGCGGGGCAGCTCGGCTTCATGCGCACGGCCTGCATCGAGCTGGCGAAATACGGCATCACCGTCAACGCCGTCATGCCGGGCAACATCGTCACCGAGGGGCTTGCCGGCCTGGGCGAGGACTACCAGAAGACCATGGCCGCCTCGATCCCGCTCAAGCGGCTCGGAACCGTGGAGGACATCGGCTACGCCGCGCTCTACTTTGCGTCGAAGGAAGCAGCTTACGTGACCGGACAGACGATCATCGTCGACGGCGGCCAGATCCTGCCGGAGAGCCTCGAGGCGCTGGCCTGATGATGGCGCCCGCCTAGGAAAACTTGTTCAGATAGGCCTCGCACAGCCCGACCGTTCCCTCTGTGTAGGGCAGGCCCATCGACCTGGCGAGGTCCGTCTCCGCATGGGAGCCGATCCACGCAACCAGGAGCAGGCGGCGCAGCATCACGAAGGTCGGGATCTCGTCCTCGTCCGCCTTGGGCAGGTCAAGCACGCGGCGATAGCCGGTCGTCCATGAGCGGATAAGATCGGCTGCCTGCGGCTCGTGCTCGTAAAACGAGATCGGCGTCGCGGCGTCGTACATATACCAGCCGAAGCCGCAATCGTCGAAGTCGATAACCTTCACCGTCTTGCCGTCGATCAAGAGGTTGGCAAGCCGCAGGTCGCAATGAATAAGGCCGAAGCGGTCATGGCCCTTGCCGAAGGCGGCGAGCCTGCGGCCGATCAGCTCCGCGGTGTGGCCAAAGAGCCTGGCTTTCGCGGCGTCGACGCCCATGCCGTCACGCCAGCGTCCCCAGTGCGGGCTCTCCTCACCGAGGCTTGTCTCGAAATCCCACACCGGTYGGCTGAACCAGGAAGGGCGCCGCCACTGCCGGGTATGGAGGTGCATGCGGGCCGTCACCTCGCCCAGCACCTCGAAAGGCTCGCCAAGCGCCTCGCCTATGCCCGGCTCCGCACCGGTCTCCCATTGCGACAACACCACATTGCGGGGCTGCGCCAGCCTGGCATGGCCGACACGCTGGATCTGCTCRCCGTCCTTGCCCGCCACCGGCACGGGTGTGGGGACGATCCCGGTTTGGCGCAGATCGGTAAGCCAGGCCAGTTCGGACTGGATGGCGGTCCTCGAATGGTAGCCGTCGCGATGGATGCGCAGCGCCCAGCGCCGGCCGTCGGGAGCCGCAACCTTGTAGGTCGCGTTCTCCGACAGGTTGATCATCGCGACGGAAACGTCCGCCGGCAGATCGTAACGGGCGGTGGCTGCCTCCGCCGTCTCCTGCAGGATGCCGAGTTGCTGGTCATGGGTGAGCGCATCGAAATCCGTCACTGTCCGTCCTGCCCGATCATTGTGCCCATGTCCCCTGCCCGAACCCGCCCGATTCCGGCAAGTCCAGCCGCCAGCTCGAGCKGGACGCCCGGCAGTTTCAACCAGCTTTGAGCCATGTCAACTCGCCTTGCCCGCCTGATGCAGCAGTTCGCGGGCGCGCGGCATTGCCGCGTCGAAACGATCCATGATGTCCTGGCAGGTTTCACGATCCAGAAGCACGCCTGGCTTCCACTGCAACACCCGCTTGTCGAGCGACGAGAAGATCGCCCAGACGCCGTGCTCGTAGAGTGCGCGCGACACGAAGACGGCACCTTCCGGGTGATTGCTGAATTCCAGGCCGAGGATCACGCCTTTCTGGCGCACCCCGGTGAAGATGTCGCCGTGGCGAACCAGCATCTCGCGCATGGCCTGCGCCATGAACTCGGTCACCGTGCCGACATTGGCCACCAGTTCAGGCCGCTGCAGCATCTCGATGACCTTGTGGGCAACGACACAGCCGAGCTCGGCCCCGCCGGTGGTCGAGATGTGGGCCGCCCCATCCTCGTGGAGCCAGCCACCGGCCTTGTCATTCACCAGCGTCGCGCTGATCGGATAAAGACCGCCGGACAGTCCCTTTGCGGTCACCATGATGTCCGGCTGGATCCCATAGGCCTGCCAGCCCCACATGCTGCCGGTCCGCATCAGGCCGGTCTGGACCTCGTCGGCGATGTACATCGCGCCATGCTTTTCGCACAGTGCCTTGCAGGCGCTGAGATAGCCGTCCTTCGGCATCGGGAAGCCGTAGGTGGCGGGGATCGTCTCCATGATCAACGCCGCGACGTCTTCGCCCTTGAGCGCCTGCTCCATGGCGTCGATATCGTTGAAGGGCACCTGGATGAACGTTTCCGGCTGGTCGGAAAGAAAGATCTTGGTGAAGCGATCGTCGCCGGTCGCCACAGCGAGCCCCGAATGCCCGTGATAACCCTTGATGATCGACACGATCTTGCGCCGCTTGGTGGCATAGCGAGCGCTCTTGATGGCGATGTCCACCGCCTCGGCGCCGCCCGGCGCGAAGATCGCATATTTCATTCCCGGTGAGACATTGACGAGGGATTCGGCCAGCGCCGTCCGCGCCACGGAGGGAAACCAGTGGTTGCCGATATCGAAATAATCGAGCGCGCTCTTCAGCGTCTCGACCAGTTCCGGATTGCGGTGGCCGAGATTGTAGGTGCCGCCATTGAGGTGGAGGTCGATCAGGCGGCGTCCCGACACGTCGTAGAGGAAGTAACCTTCCCGCCTGCCGATCACCAGATCGATGCCGGCTTTCTGCCAGAACCTGGTCTTGTCGGGATTCCAGAAACGGATTGCCTTGTCGAAAAAATCCTGCTTCGACTCGAATTCGAAGGGGCCGAACTCGTACATGCCTGTCTTTTCCCCAGAGGTTGATCGGTGCGCAACAAGGCTGGCGAGGCTCGTCCGCCGGATGATGCAGGATTACGAGGCGGTAAGAAAGGGTGGAGAGAGATGATCCTGAAGGACAGGGCCGCGATCGTCACCGGGGCGGGATCGGGCATCGGCAGGGCGGCAGCGCTGATCATCGCGCGCGAGGGTGCGGTGGTCGGTGTGGCGGACCGCAGCGCCGACGGCGCCAACGCGACCGTCGACCAGATTGTTGCTGCCGGTGGCCGGGCGAAAGCGCTTGTGTTCGACCTGACTGACGATCAGGCGCTTGAAGCCGCTTTCCGCGATTTCATCGACACACAAGGCAGGATCGACATCCTGCACAATCATGCCGGCGTGCAGGTCGAGGGTGACGTGCTCGGTGTGAGCATCAAAGGCTTCGACACGTCCTGGACGCTCAATGTGCGGGCTCACTTCCTCGGTGCCCGCATCGTCTTGCCGTTCATGAAAAAGGTGGGTCGCGGGGTCATCCTCAACACGTCGTCGAGTTCCGGCGTGCTCTACGACCGCGAGATGATCGCCTATACGACGACCAAGCACGCGGTGATCGCGATGACCAGGCAGATGGCGGGCGACTATGGCCGCTTCGGCATTCGCGTCAACGCGCTTTGCCCCGGTTGGGTCGACACGCCCTTCAATGGCCCTTTCATCGCCCAGATGGGAGGCCGGGAAGCCATCGAAGCTTACATCCGCGAAAAAGTGCCGCTTGGCCGTTGGGCAAGCGTCGAGGAAATCGCGGAGGCAGTGCTGTTTCTGGTGTCCGACCGGTCCTCTTATATGACGGGCCAGATTCTGGTTATCGATGGAGGAGAGACGGTGATCTAGGTGGTTCAGGAGGTTGTCCACTAGGACCGGGCTGAGGCTTCAGCATAATGACCGATGAATCGAAGATCCCAAGTGTTTGATGCCAGGCATTGATGGATCATCGTTGCTGCCCGCATCAAGCCTGCAGTTCGTGGTGCTGAGGACGACGCGGCCGCACGATGGCTACATTTGCCTCCCAAGCCACGTCGACTGCATCAATTCCGACAGCAACTGCATTCGGAGCGGAAGCCGTTTAAGAGACAATTGTTGCTTCGCAAGGTGCGCCATTTGAAATCCTGGCCTTCGGCAATCCTCACCTATCGCAGTAGGTTACCGGTCATCTGACTATGGTGTCCGAAGTGGAAATGCCGTTGACCTCTACCGATCCCAACAAGCCCGTCCTTTTCCTGCTCTCCCCTGATTTCGAAGACGCCAAGTTCCCGGAGCAGCGATTCTTCTGTCGCCACTCCGCCCTGGTGGAAGGCGTGTTGGCCTCGTTTCCCAGGCTTGTCGATGCAATCGACATCCGACGGATCGCGTTCCCTCGGCCGCGCGCCGACGTGGTGGAGCTCGTCGGCGAAGCCAATCAGGGGCTCCCCGTACTCGTGCTGCCGTCGGGCGAGACCTCCCCTCACGCATCCGGCGAAGCCAATGGCCGCCAGTTCGTTTCCGGCGCCGAGCGGATCATCGATGCGCTGGTCGGGCATGGGCTGATCCCGCCGCCGCATCCGTGAAAGTTCGAGTGTCGATGCGAAACCCGCTCACAGGCCGGACATTCCAAAGCCGGTGCCCGATGAGAAAGGGTTTTTTCCTCAAGGGCCGAAACTCGGCATATAGTATATAAATTCTATAGACTATATGTACTACAATCTCTCCATGTGAAGACGTGGTCGCCACGCGGCCGAAGGTGGAGATGAGATCCCATGGCCTATGCGCTCAGCCTCCTCGACAAGAGCCCGCTCGCCCATGGAGAAAGCGCGACGGATGCGCTGAAACGAACCGTGGCGCTGGCACAGCTTGCCGAACGGCTCGGCTACCGCAGGTTCTGGGTGGCCGAGCACCACAATGTGCCTGAGCTCGCGAGTTCCTCGCCGGAGGTGCTGATCGCCTACCTGCTCGCCCACACCAGCCGGATCCGTATCGGTTCCGGCGGTGTCATGCTCCAGCACTACAGCCCCTACAAGGTCGCCGAGAACTTTCATCTGCTGGGGGCGCTGGCGCCCGGGCGGGTCGATCTCGGCATCGGCAAGGCGCCCGGTGGCCTGCCATTGTCGACACGCGCCCTGCAAGGCAAAAGTGACCCGTCGCACAGCCGGGATTTCGGCGAGCAGATCGCCGAGCTTAGCGCCTATCTCGACGGCGCCGGCCTGGTCGAGGGGCTGAGCGCCACGCCGCGTCCGCCGGTCGCGCCGCAGCGCTTCCTGCTCGGCGCCAGCGTCGAAAGCGCGCTGCTCGCAGCAGTGCATCAATGGGAGTTCGTCTTCGCCCGTCACCTCAATGGCGACGATGCCCTGCTCGACGACACGGTCGCGGCCTACCGGGCCCAAACCGGGCGCGCGCCGATCGTAGCTGTCTCGGTCATCGTCTCCGAATATGCCGGCGAGGCCGAGGCGCAGGCCGACAAGATCAAGCTGTTCAAGGTGCATGTCCCCGGCGCCCAGAGCGTCACCGTCGGCAGCGAGGAACAGGCAAAAGACTATGCGCGCCAGCTTGGCTCGGAAGAATACCGCATCGAGCCCAAGCAGCCGAGCGTGATTGCGGGAACACCTGACCAGGTCCGCTCCGAGCTCGACCGCCTGCACGCACGCTCCGGCACCAGCGAATTCATCGTCGAGCCGGCCGTCGGCGGCCTGTGGCGCCTTGCCACCGCCGAGATGCTGGCGCGCGAGCGGCCGGCGGCCGCGGCCTGAAACAAACGGATCAAGGAGCTTTGCCGTCATGAGCAATCAGCGAATTCCCTTCGGCATCATGCTGCAAGGCCCGGGCGGCCACATGAATGCCTGGAAGCACCCGAGCGTACCCACCGATGCCAGCACCAATTTCGACTACTACGTGCGCATCGCGCGGCAGGCGGAAGCTGCGGRCATCGCCTTCGCCTTCGTCGCCGACGGGCTCTACATCAACGAACAATCCATCCCGCATTTCCTCAACCGCTTCGAGCCGATCGTGCTTTTGTCGGCGCTGGCGGTGGCGACAAAGAGCATCGGTCTCGTCGGCACGCTGTCCACCTCCTACAGCGATCCGTTCACCGTCGCGCGGCAGTTCGGATCGATCGACGCCGTCAGCGGCGGCCGCGCCGGCTGGAACGCCGTGACCTCGCCGCTCGAAGGTTCGGCGAAAAATTACGGCCGCGACAAGCATCCCGAACACGCGCTGCGCTACGAGATCGCGGCCGAGCACATCGAGATCGTCAAGGGCCTGTGGGATTCCTGGGACGACGACGCTTTCGTGCGCGACCGGCAGGCCGGCCGCTACGCCGATTTTTCCAGGATGCACCGGCTGAACTTCAAGGGCCGCTTCCATTCTGCCGAAGGGCCGCTCAATCTTGGCCGCTCGCCGCAAGGACAGCCGGTCCTCTTCCAGGCCGGCGGCTCGGATGACGGCATCTCACTCGGCGGCCAGCACGCCGACGCCGTCTTTGCCAACGCCGCCGCTTTCGAGGAAAACCGCGAGCTGTCGCGCCGGCTCAAGGACAGCGCGGTCGCGCATGGCCGCTCGGCCGACCACATAAAAATCTTCCCCGGTATCGCGCCGATCGTCGGCTCAACGGAAGAGGAAGCCGAGCGCAAATATCGCGAGATACGCGACCTCGTCAGCGTTCACGAGGCGCTGCTCTATCTCGGCCGGTTCTTCGACCATCACGATTTCACTACCTACCCGGTCGACGATCCGTTCCCGGAGCTCGGCGACATCGGCAAGAACAATTTCCGCTCCACCACCGACCGTATCAAGCGTGTCGCCAGGGAGAAAAACCTCACGCTGCGCGAAGTCGCCCTGGATGCGGCCACATCGCGCAACGAATTCATCGGTACGCCCGAAAAGATCGCCGACCAGCTGATCCGCTGGGTGGATGGTGGAGCCGCCGATGGCTTCGTGCTCGGCTTCCAGGTCATCCCATCCGGGCTCGACGATTTCGAAGCGCATGTGCTGCCCATTCTGGAAAAGCGCGGCCGCCATGCGCGCAGCCAGATCGGCACGACGCTGCGCGATCATCTCGGCCTGCCGTTCAAGGAAAGCCGTTATGCGCAGGCTGCCTCTCGCGCGGCGCCAGCCACCGAGGAAGCCGCCTGATGACCTTTCAGGCCCCTCTGCTGTCGATCACAACCGAAGCGGCAATCCTCGACCACGCGGATGAATTCGTCGCGCTGCGCCGCAAGCTGCATAGCCAACCGGAGCTGGCCTATCACGAGAAAAAGACCAGCGCGCTGGTCGCCGAGCGCTTGCGACACTGGGGCTACGAGGTCGCTGAGACTATCGGCGGCACCGGCGTGGTCGGCACGCTGCGCAACGGGCTCGGCGAGAAAAGCATCGGCATCCGCGCCGACATGGACGCCTTGCCGATCGTCGAGGCGACCGGCCTGCCCTATGCCAGCACCAGGCCGGGAGTGATGCATGCCTGCGGGCATGATGGCCACACCGCGATCCTGCTGGCAGCCGCGCGCCATCTTGCCGAGACGCGGGAGTTTTCGGGCACGCTACGCCTGATCTTCCAGCCCGCCGAGGAAGGCGGCGCCGGCGCCAGGGCGATGATTGCAGACGGGCTGTTCGAACGCTTCCCGGTCGACGCCGTGTTCGGCCTGCACAATTGGCCGGGTGTGCCTGCCGGACAGTTCGCCTTCCTCAGCGGTCCTGCCATGGCTTCCGTCGATCTCGCCATCATCCGCATCGTCGGCAAGGGCGGCCATGGTGCGCGGCCCAGCCATGCCGTCGATCCGATAGTCGCCGCTGCCTCGCTGGTGATGGCCCTGCAGACGATCGTGTCGCGCAATGTCGACCCGCTGGAGACGGCGGTGGTCACCGTCGGCACGATCCATGGCGGCATCGCGGCCAATGTCATCCCCGACAGCGTCGAGCTGAAAGTCACTATCAGGACCTTCAGCGAGACGGTGCGGGACCAAATCCGGACGCGCATCATCGCGCTCGCCGAAGCCCAGGCGCAGAGCTACGGCGCGACAGCCGAGGTCACCTATCCGCGCGGCTATCCGACGCTCGTCAACCACCTGGAAGAGACCGAGTTCGCCCGCCAGGTGGCGCTCCGGCATTTCGGCGGCGAACGGATCGAGACCAATTTCCCGTTGATCACCGCCAGCGAGGATTTCGCCTTCATGCTCGAGGCGCGACCTGGCAGCTATCTCTTCATCGGCAATGGCGACAGCGCCGACCTGCACAGCCCCAACTACGACTTCAACGACGACATCCTGCCTGACGCCGCACGCTACTGGGTGGCGCTGGTCCAGGACTATCTCGCCGCGAACGAGGCTCCGCGGACAAGCGAGCCGGCCACAGGATCCACGCCATGACAGACAGCTTTCTCTACACGACACCGCTCGATCCGCGCGCAGCCCCCCTCATCGAAGCGCTGACCTGGGAATACACGACCCGCTACGGCGACCATTTCGGCGAACCGGGCGAAGAGATGCGCCGCTACCCCGCCGAGCTGTTCGCACCCCCCAATGGAAATTTTCTGCTGTTGCTGCGCGACGGCGCGGCGATCGCCGGCGGCGCCTTCAAGCGCTATGACGAACGCACCGCCGAACTCAAGCGCGTCTGGACGCATATCGACCTTCGCCGCCAGGGCCTTGCGCGCAAGGTGCTCGCTGAACTCGAGCTGCAGGCGGCGCGCCAGGGCTATACGAGGCTCTATCTGACCACGGGCTTCCGCCAGCCCGAGGCTGCGGGTCTCTATCTCAGCGACGGCTACACCGCCCTGTTCGACGCCAGCGTCGATCCGCAAATCCACGGCACGCTGCCCTTCGAAAAGGACATCAGCGCCCTGGCGCAGGAATTCGGACCGAACGCGCTCGAACGCAAGGCAAGCTGATCGGGCGCGCAGCCCACAGCAACTCGCCCACAAATATAGACTAATATAGACGAATTAACTCCGGATCACTAAAAATATAAAAACAGATGCCGTGATGCAGCTTTGGCATTCGCTAGTGTAACGTAGGTTTACTTGATAAATATATAGTACTCCCGCAACATTACTCCATTGGAGCAACGGCGATCCATGACAGTGACGGCCGACATAGGCGAGGTAGCCTCCCCCAGAAATGTGCCATTCACCTCCGACCGTCAGGGGTACAGGGTGGTGCCGGCGAAGCACCCCTGGCGCGCGGTCGGCACCGTCGTCGCCGTCTTGGTCATCTTCTTCACGCTGCAGTCGATCCTGACCAATCCGAGGTGGGGCTGGGACGTCTTTGCCCGCTTCTTCTTCTCCGAGCCGGTGCTGGTCGGCCTTGGCCGCACGCTGCTTCTGACCGTGCTCGCCTCAGCGCTCGGCTTTTTTCTCGGGACGCTGCTCGCTTTCGCGCGCGTTTCTGCCTCGCCCCTGCTGTCGGGCGTGTCGTGGGCCTATATCTGGCTGCTGCGCTCCATCCCGCTGATCGTGCTGCTGCTCGTCCTCAACAATCTCGGCTACCTCTATCCGACCATCGATGTCGGCGTGCCTTTCACCAGCCTGCTGTTCGCGCAGTTCAACACCGTCGAAGTGTTCAGTCCGTTCTGGGTCGCGGTGGTCGGGTTGAGCCTCAACCAGGCCGCCTTCTCGGCCGAGATCATCCGCGGCGGCATTCTTTCCGTCGACCAGGGCCAGCAAGAGGCCGCCGCCGCGCTTGGTCTTTCGCGGCGCCGGCAGGCACTGGGCATCGTGCTGCCRCAAGCCATGCGCGCCATCCTGCCCAGTGGCTTCAACGAGATCATCGGCTTGGCCAAATCGACCTCGATGGTCTACGTGCTGGCCCTGCCCGAGCTCTTCTACACCGTCCAGGTCATCTACAAGCGCAATCTGGAAGTGATCCCGCTCCTGATGGTTGCGACCATCTGGTACCTCATCATCATGAGCGTGCTGTCGATCATCCAGCTCGGCATCGAGCGGCGCTTTTCGCGCGGCGCCGTGCGCACCCCGTCCGGCCCACTCCTACCCAATCTGCTTGCCTTCCTGTCCGGCCGCGGCGCCGCACCGGCTGCCAAACCCGCACCCCTCGTCCCGGCACCAGCGACCACGGTTCGCAAGCCACTGGTCACCGCTGGCGAGAAACTGGCGCGGCGCGGAGTCGGGCGCATCGAGATCCGCGGCGTCTCCAAGCGGTTCGGCACGCTGACCGTGCTCGACGGCGTCGATCTCGATCTGGCGCCTGGCTCGGTGACGGCGATCATCGGTCCGTCCGGCGCCGGCAAGTCGACGCTTCTGCGCACCATCAACCATCTCGAGCGGACCGACACCGGGTTCATGACCATCGACGACGAGCTGGTCGGCTACCACCGCGACGGGCAGACGCTCTACGAACTCAAGGAAGCGGCGATCCGGCGGCGGCGCGCCGCGATCGGCATGGTGTTCCAGAACTTCAACCTCTTCCCGCATCTGACGGTGCTGGAAAACATCATCGAGGCGCCTGTCTCGGTGCAGGGCGTTGCGCGCGACGAGGCGATTGAACTGGCAAGGGATCTGCTCGCTCGCATCGGTCTGCCGGAGAAGGCCGACGCCTATCCGCGCCACCTCTCCGGCGGCCAGCAGCAGCGCGTTGCCATCGCCAGGGCGTTGGCGCTGAAGCCAAAGGTGCTGCTCTTCGACGAGCCGACCTCGGCGCTCGATCCCGAGCTCGTCGGCGAGGTGCTCGACGTCATCAAGGAACTGGCGACGTCAGGCACAACCATGGTGATCGTCACCCATGAGATCGGCTTCGCCCGCGAAGTCGCCGACACCATCGTCTTCATGGACGGCGGCAAGATCCTCGAGGTCGGGACGCCGTCCAGGGTCTTCACCACGCCCGCCCACCAACGCACGCGCGAGTTCCTCGCCAAGGTTCTCTAGCGACCGGAATTTCAGGGAAAACGCGCCGGCGTCATGTGCGAACCGCCGGCCTTCCAGGCTCCCTGTTCGGGGAGCTCAACCCCGCACGTCCACAATGCAAGGAGAGACCCATGACACTCTACCGAAAGCCGCTATCCCTCGCCTTCGGCGCGATCCTATCGGCCATATCCTTCGCCTCCGTCGCCACCGCGGCGGAATTCGATCTCAGTCCCGAGCAGCCGGGCCGAATTCACGCCGAAAAGAGCGAGAAGGCAGCCGCGGCAATCGCGCCGACTTTCAAATTCGCCAAGGAAGGCTATCTCACGGTCGCCACCAGCCCTTGGGATCCGCCGGTCGGCACCTACGCGACCGATGCCAAGACCGTGGTCGGCACCGATCCCGATATCACGGTGCTGATCGCCGAAACGCTGGGGCTGAAGCTTGACCTGGTTGCGGTCGCCTGGGCCGACTGGCCGCTCGGCCTTGCCTCCGGGAAATATGATGCCGTCATCAGCAATGTGACGGTGACGGAAGAGCGCAAGGAAAAATTCGACTTCTCGACCTACCGGCAGGACGTGCTCGGCTTCTATGTGAAGGCCGACAGCAAGATCACCTCCATCAAGGAACCGAAAGACGTCGCTGGTTTGAGGGTGATCACCGGTGCCGGCACCAACCAGGAAAAGGTGCTGCTGGAATGGGACCGCGAGAACGTCGCGGCCGGGCTGAAGCCTGTCGAGGTCCAGTACTATGACGATTCGGCGGCAAGCCAGCTCGCCATTCAGTCGGGCCGCGCCGATGCCGAGTTCAATCCGAACGCCACGCTTGCTTACTCTGCCGCCGTCGGCGGCAAGACCAAGCTGGTCGGCATCGTCAGCGGCGGCTGGCCGCTGACCGCCGAGATCGCGGTGGCGACGCGCAAGGGCAGCGGTCTCGCCGATGCCATCACGCTCGCCATCAACGAGCTGATCRCCAGTGGCAAATATGGCGAAGTGCTGAAGAAGTGGAGCCTCACCGCCGAAGCCATCGACCAGTCGCGCACCAACCCGCCCGGCCTACCGAAGCCCAACAGCTGAGCCAAAACGCGTTGAAGGCGGACGCCATCTGCGTCCGCCTCTTCCGTCATGCATGCGTGCGCACGACGTGCACAGACAACACCGCGAAAAATTGGAAATCCAATGTTCTTGAGAACCAAAGCGATCCCCGCCGTCATCGGCATTTCGGCGTTTCTGGCGGCCTCGCTCGTGTCGCTCGCATCGGAGCCTTTCGACCTCAGCCCCGAACAGTCTGCGCGCCCTCGCACCGAGAAGGAC
>NZ_JBFUGJ010000048.1:0-27525 GCF_056402975.1 Mesorhizobium sp. P3_A9
GCGGGACAATGGACCATCCGAGGGGGTGCTGCCTGGCGCAGCTTTTCCGTGCTCGCTCATATCGAAGCTCCCTGATCAAGCGACCGGCTCGGGGGCAGAGCGGCAGCGTAGCCTCTTTTCCAGCCGTTTGTCGCGGGAAAGAAGATAGAACGTGCCAATCAACTGGCCAGACGGGGAATGAAATTCCAGGAGGTGCTTAGTCCATTATGTCTCAACCGCCGCCTGGCCCTCGATCTCGATCAGGAAATCCGGATTGGCGAGGCCGAGCACGCGTATGCCCGTCACCACCGGTGGCGGCCCGCGATCTGCCCAGAACGCCATCCAGACGCCGAAGGCCGGCCTGATATCGGCGTCGCCGACAATGTAAAGCGACAGGCGGACAAGGTCTTCCGGCCTGGCGCCGCCGGCTTCGAGCACCATCGCTAGATTGGCGAGCGCCTGCCTGGTCTGCGCTGCGATGTCGCCCTTGCCGACGATCTGGCCATTGGCGTCGATGCCATTCTGGCCGCCGATCAGCACGATGCGTGCCGAGGCCGGCAGCGCCACCCCCTGCGAATAGGCCGGGTTGCTGTGCATGCCTTTCGGGTTCAGCCGCTCGATACCCATTTTGTCTCCTCCTCCAAAAAATGCCGCGCCACGAAAGGGCAATCAGTTTCCCCGTTCAACGAACCATCTCGTTCGTTGAAGCCGCCATTTTCATCATGCTAGCCGAACGGGATGCCAGCCGAAACAAGCGGGCCGCGCGATCCTGACATCCCAGGAGGAGACAGCCGATGAAGATCATTGCCTATGACAATTTCAAGCCCGGCGTCACCCTCGACGACCTCAAGCCTTACTGCGCGACGAAGTGTCGAATGTCTGGCGGCTCTGGAAGGCCGGCATCGTGCGCGAAAACTACGCCCGCGCCGATGTCGGCGGCGTCATTATCGTCTYCGAACTCGACAGCGTCGAGGAAGCGCGCCGCTACACCGACGACTTTCCACTGTCCAAGGCCGGGCTGCTGGAGTGGGTTTTCCTGGCCTTCGACTCCGCACCTCTGCCGCTCGAATATCTGTTCGATCCCACTGTCGACATCGCCAAACCCTGGGACCGGACCGCGGCATGATCCGGTCGAGCGAAGGCATCGAGATCCCGACCAACTTGGCCGAATGGTGCGATCCCAACCGCATGGCGCTGGTGGTCTACGACATGCAGGTCGGCATCTGCCGCCAGGTTGCCGGCGCGGCCGACATTGTCGAGCGCACCGGCATCGTGCTTGAAGCCGCGCGCTCGGCCGGCATGCGGGTGGCGTTCACCCGCCACCTCTCCTTGCCGCGCAAATGGATGGGCGCCACCCAGCTGCGCACCGCCATGGCCTGGCAGCGGCGCGACAGCCCCGACGCGGTCGAGCCGTGGTTCTTGCGCGACGCCGAAGCGACCGGGATTGTGCCCGAACTGGCACCGCGCGCTGACGAAGCCGTGTTCGACAAGCTGACCATGTCGGCCTTCGATTCCACGGCGCTTGGCTTCGCGCTCGGCGATTGCGGCGTGCGCACTATTGCCCTTGCCGGCATCGCCATGGAGATCGGTATTGAGCCGACCGTCCGCCAGGCGACCGACAACGGCTTTACGGCTGTCGTGATCAAGGACGCCTGCGGCTTCGGCAACCGCGAAGCGCGCGACCGCTCGATGGCGACGCTGCGCTACCTCGGCGAAGCCGTCATGTCGGATGTCGCGGGCTTTTGCGGTTCGCTTGCCGCCAGCAGGAGATAGACGCTTTGTTAGGCGGCGGCATCAATGTCGGTGCGAAAGCGCACGCCTTCCGCACGGCCGTGCTCGCTGCCCCAGTCGTAGAGCGCCTGCAGCGCTGCGGCGAGATCGTGGCCGCGCCCGGTCAAGGCGTAACGTGCCTTGCCGTCGGGCGACGGCTCGAGCGCGACGAAGCCGATCTCGACGAGATCGGCGAGCCGCTGCGTCAGCATCTTGTCGGACAGCGAGGGGATCAGCCGGCGCAACTCGGAATAGCGCAACGGGCCTTGCTTGATCCGCGCGATGATCACCGTTTTCCACTTGCCGCCGAGCGCGTCGAGCGCGAACTCGACCGGGCAGCCATACAGTCTTCCGCGTTGGGTCATGCACCGATCCTAGGCAAGGCGCCGCCGCGGCGAAAGCGGATTTTGCCCCGCCATATGGCCAGATTGCAGCGCCCGGCTTTGTCGGCGACAGCTTCATAACGGGAGAGCCAAGATGAGTGTCAGGGATGCCAATCCGGTCAATGCACGTCGGCCGAAAAATGTCGCGATCGTCATCGCCAATCCGGCCATTTCGACCACGACCGGCTGGCCGGTCGGCTTCTGGTGGAGCGAGCTGACGCATCCCTGGTTCGCCTTCACCGAACGCGGCTACGCGGTGGAGATCTTTTCGCCCGATGGCGGCAGATGCGAGGCCGACGCGTTGAGCGACCCGCGTGACCCCTCGGGTTACTCCGAGACAGACCTCATCTCGCTCGGCTTCCTGTCGAGCCCGAACCTGGCTGCTCTGGTCGACAACACGCGGCCGGTGGCCGAGATCGATATCGACAGTTTCGACGCCATCGTCGTCGCCGGCGGCCAGGCGCCGATGTTCACTTACGAGAGCGCGACCGACCTGCAACAGACATTCGTCGCCTTCCATGAAGCCGGCAAGGTGGCCGCCGCGCTCTGCCACGGCACCGCGCTGCTGCGCTACGCCAGGCGCGGGGACGGATCCCTGCTCGTCACGGGCAAGACCGTGACCGGTTTCGCCAATGCCGAGGAGGATTTCGCCGACAAGGCGACCTGGGAGATGGGCGCGCTTGAGCGCGGCAAGCACCTGATGCCTTGGCGCATTGAGGATGAGTTGAAGGCAGCAGGCGCCAACTATGTCCAGGCCGGGTTGTGGCGCGGCTTTGCCATACGCGACGGCAATCTGATCACTGGCCAGCAGAATTTTTCCGGCGCCGAGACCGCACGCCTTGTCTGCGAGGCGCTGGGCGGCTGAACGCCAGCCAGCGCCTACCCCAGCAACTGCTTGCTCAGCCGCGCGCACTGGACGCGGATGTCGGGAATGGCGTCGATCTCGAAGAAGGTGCCGCGCGTCAGCGGKCCGACGGCGAGGATCTTKSSCGASACCGWRCCGTCGCYGGCGATGATCTCGCAATTGSCGGWGACGTCGAGGCCGATGCGCAKCGGRTCCGGCCGSGCSAGCCCACGGTCGACCAGAGAGCGCACGACGCTGTTCGACGWGGTCGAAATGTCCCGCACGATTCCGGAGCAATCATAGATGCGGGCGACGTCGAAGGTCTCGAGGCGCTGTGTGTGGCGCGACTGGACCTGGACGGTGAAGTCACCACCTTTCGCGATGTCGACGACGCGGCCGGCGACAAGGCGGATGCGTCCCGATTTCACCGCCTCGGTCACACGCGCATAGACTTCGGGCGGCATGCGATGGCGGTGGATGTCCCACCACGCCTTGGTGTGCTCGACGAAGCGGCGCTTGGCCGAAGCCGGCCAGTTCTGCCAGATCTTCTGGTTGAACGGCCGCAGACCGTCGACCACGTCGCGCCAGTCGACGCCGGCCTTCTGGTTTTCCTTGATCAGGTCGCGGAACCAGCCGACGAAATAGGAGAGCTGGGTGCCGAGCGGGATGTCGGCGACATCGAGCTTGATCGGGTTGCCCTTGCGGTGCGGCGACGGCAGCAGGCCACGCCGGGAAACGGCGACGATCTCGCCCGTGTGGCCGCGCTGTTCCAGCGCCAGGAACGCATCGACCATGCTGAGGCCCGTGCCCAGCACCATCACCCGGCTGTCCGGGGCAAGCTCCGTGTCGGCTTCCGAGCCCATCCGGATTGCACTGCCCTGCGCCGGCTGTTCGTCATGGCCGGTGGCCAGTATGGCCAGATGCGCGACGACGCTGGTGCCGTTGGCAAGCGCCACCTCGACGCCGGACGGGGTCGGCGTGATCGACCGGCTTTCCTCGTGGATCAGGCGAAGCCTGCCGGTCGGCTGCTCCTGCGCTTCGAGGTCGTCCAGCAACTCGCCGAGGTAGCGGGCATAGATGCTGCGCGGCGCGTAGAAGGGCGTCTGCGGCGTTTGCTCCGGGCTAACCAGCCCACGCCCTTGCAGCCAGCGCCAGAAATTGCCGGAATCGTCGGCATAGGCACTCATGCCGGCGGCACTGACATTCAGCACATGCGCCGACAGCAGCGTCGAATAGGCGACGCCTTGTCCGAAATGCGGGCGCCTTTCGATCAGCGTCACGCGCAGATCAGGGTTGGATGATTTCAGCAGGTGCGCGGCCATCACCACGCCGCTGGCGCCGCCGCCGACAATGATGATGGAACTGGGGATAATGGAATTGGCACGCCCGCTCATGCGCGCCTCCGCGGCGTGCGAGGCGTCAGGCCTGGACCTTCACCGTGACCGGCAGGTCGTCGAGGCCGATATCGCGCATCTCGGCAAGGCTGCGCTGATCGAGCACCTCGGCGATCGCCTGCCGGACCTCGAGCATCAGATGTCGGACTTGGCATGTCGCCTCGTTGCAGTCTTCACAGCGCTGATATTGTGTGCGGCTGGCGCAGGGAATTGGCGCCAGCGGCCCATCGAGGACGCGCACGACATGGCCGACCTTGATCTCGTCGGCCGGCCGCGCCAGGCGGTAGCCGCCATCCTTGCCCTTGCGGCTCTGGACAAAACCGGCATTGCGCAACTCGCCGAGAATGGCGTCGAGAAATTTCTTCGGAATATTGTTGCCGGTGGCGATGTCGCCAACGAAAGCGAGCTGCCCGGCCGGTATCTGCGCCAGGTGGACCAGCGCCTTGAGGCCGTACTTGCCTTTTTTGGTGAGCATAGATCCAACGTTTCTCTGTCATGCGATGGCCGGGCCATCCCTGCGAAACGCCTGGCGAGCCTCCCCGCCACGCTCAAGCATCCATGACACATAAATTCTAGTGACATGATATACAAGCCGAGGAACGTTGAATTTGCTTCGTTTTCAAGCCGCTGTAGCCATTTTGTCAGGCCTTTGTGCCATTAAGAGCACAGAAATGCGCGTCGACGGCAACAAGGCGACAAATGGTTTCCGCATGACAGCCGTGTCACGTGCCGACTCACGCGGCGCCGGGAGCCGATGCATGCCGTGAGCGATCATGGTGATGGGGTGCCCTCTCATCGTCGCCTCCAGTTCCCGCATGTCGATAAGGATACTATACTTACCCTCGAACACGCGGAACGGGTTGTCAATTCCGCAACTGTTTGAGGTATGGATTTGCGTGACAATCGCAAAAGCGAAAATTGTTATTTCGTGGGTGATGGCGCCGACGGTTATCGAGTTGCCTGAGCCTCCCAACTTCGTCATCCACGGGCGGAGCAGGAGCGAAGCTCCGTCGCGAAGACCCGAGGATCCATGCCGCGACGTTGATCGAAGAGTGCAGCGGTGAGGAATGAAATCTTGTCCCGTTGCCATCCCTGATCACCGTCGAGACGCTTTGATGTCACGGCATGGATCCTAGGGTCTGCGTGCGTCGCTTCGCTCCTTGCTTCGCCCTAGGATGACGAAGCCGGGGAGGCTCGCGGAGTACCATCCCTGTTCGGTTTGTCATCGGGACGGTGAGGCGGCAGCAGCCGACCTATGCGCTCGGGTGCTCCACCACCGACAGGTTTTTTCCAACAAACCCACCTTCGTTGGAAGGATTTAACTCTACAAGAGCGATAGAATTAGCGGACTATCATAGGGCAATCCGGTTTTCTCTGTTTTCATGGAGCCCTTTGATGTCCACCATTTCGCGACGCATTCTCCTTCTGTCGTCGGCCGCCCTTGCCGGCGCCGCCTTCCTCAGCCCAGCCTTGGCCGATGATCTGAAGATCACCATCGGCTACCAGACGGTGGTCGAGCCCTCCAAAGTGCCGCAGGCCGACGGCGTCTATGAAAAGGCCACCAAGGCCACCATCGACTGGCGCAAATTCGATTCCGGCGCCGACGTCATCGCCGCAGTCGCTTCCGGCTCGGTCGATATCGGCTATGTCGGTTCGAGCCCGCTGGCGGCCGCCGCCAGCCGCGAACTGCCGATCCAGACCATCTTCGTCGTCGGCCTGATCGGGCCGTCCGAGGCGCTGGTCGCCCGCAACGGTGCCGGCATCGAGAAGGTCGCCGACCTCGCCGGCAAGAAGGTGGCGGTGCCCTTCGTCTCGACGACGCATTACAGCCTGCTTGCCGCGCTCAAGCACGAGAATGTCGACCCGAAGTCGGTCCAGATCCTCAATCTCAGGCCGCCGGAAATCGCCGCCGCTTTCGCCCGCGGCGACATCGATGCGGCTTACGTCTGGGATCCGGCGCTCGGCCAGATCAAGACGACAGGCAAGGTGGTACTGGATTCCTCGCAGGTTGCCGCCTGGGGCGCGCCGACCTTCGACGCCTGGATCGTGCGCACCGATTTTGCCGAGAAGAACCCGGAAGCGGTGCGCGACTTCGTCAAGGTGACGGGCGCCGCTTATGCCGAATACCTCGCCAAGCCCGACGCCTGGTCGGTGTCCTCGCCGCAGGCCGGCAAGATCGMCAAGCTCACCGGCGCCAAGCTGGAAGAGGTGCCGGAGCTGTTGAAGGGCTATGTCTTCCCGACGCTCGAAGAGCAGGCCTCCGACAAGTTCCTCGGCGGCGGCACGGTCAAGGCGGTCGCGGCGGCATCCGCCTTCCTCAAGGAGCAGGGCAAGGTCGACGTCGTGCTGCCGGACTATTCGAAATATGTGACATCGAAATACGTCACCGAGGCGCTGGCCTCGAACTGAGCGCCTGACGCCACCTGAACGCGCGGATCTCCTTCCCTGACGCCGCGTGCTGCCTGCCCCGGAACTGCTGACGAGGAGCCTTTCCGGGGCAGTCGGATTATCCATTCGTTTGAGCATGATCTTTTCCGAAAACCGGACGCCACTTTTCGGGATCATGCTCTGGAATCCCTCCTGCGAGGCCTCATGCCGCATCTCGTGCTCGACAAGATATCGATCCATTATGACGGCCAGCCGGCACCGGCCGTCGAGCGGGTGTCGATTGACATTGCCGGGGATGATTTCGTCGTCCTTGTCGGCCGTTCCGGCTGCGGCAAGACCTCGCTGCTCAATGTCGCCGCCGGCCTTGTTACGCCGTCGCGCGGCAGTGCCACGATCAACGGCCAGCCGATCACCGCCCCCGGTTCCGATCGGGCGGTGGTGTTCCAGAACGATGCCTTGTTTCCCTGGCTGACCGCGCGCGAAAACGTCGCCTTCGCGCTCAGGCTGCGCGGTGTCAGGCCAGCCGAGCGGGCGCGGCGCGCCGACGAATTGCTGGACCTGGTCAAGCTCGCCGACGCCGGCGACAAGCGCATCTGGGAGCTGTCCGGCGGCATGCGCCAGCGTGTCGGCCTCGCCCGCGCGCTCGCCGCCGAACCTCAATTCCTGCTGCTCGACGAACCGCTCGGCGCGCTCGACGCGCTGACGCGCGAACGCATGCAGACGACACTGCTGGATCTGTGGACGGCAAGCCATGCCGGCGTGCTGATGGTCACGCACGGCATCGAGGAGGCGCTGGTGCTTGCCACCCGCATCGTCGTGCTGGCACCGGGCCCCGGCCGTGTGGTGCGGACCTTCGAGCCGGGCTTCTCCAGGCGCTACGCCTCGGGCGAAGCCATCCGTACCATCAAGGCCGACCCAGCCTTCGCCGCGGCGCGCGGCGAACTGACCGACGCCATCTTCGAAGGAGAGGCGGCATGACCGTGACGTCCTATACCGAGCGACCGAGCCAGAAGATCGACGAGGTCGATGGTCTGTCCGTGCCATGGTCGCCGGCCACTCCGAAGCGCAAGGGCGTTTCGGCGCGCATGATCAGCGCGGTCACCATCCTGGTGGTTCTGGCGGTATGGGCGTTGTCGGCCCGCCTGCAACTGGTATCGCCGGTGTTCCTGCCTTCGCCTGCCGCCGTCTGGAACAAATTCTTCGTTGTCGCCAATGACGGCTTCGTCGATGCAACCTTGCTGCAGCACGCCGTCGCCAGCCTCGGCCGCGTGTTTGCAGCACTCGTCGCGGCCCTTCTCATCGGCGTGCCGGTGGGTCTTGCCATCGGCATCAGCACCGTCGGGCGCGGCATCTTCGATCCGCTGCTGGAATTCCTGCGGCCGATCCCGCCGCTCGCCTATCTGCCGCTGGTCATCATCTGGTTCGGCATTGGCGAGCCGTCGAAAATCCTGGTGATCGCCATCGCCATGCTGGCGCCGGTGGCGCTGTCGACCGCGTCGGGCGTTCGCGGCGTCTCGCAGGAGCGCATCAACGCCGCGCGCTCACTCGGCGCGACGCGCGCGCAAGTGGTCCGCCACGTCATCCTGCCCAGCGCGCTGCCCTCGATCCTGACCGGACTGCGCATCGCGCTCGGCGCCGGCTGGTCGACGCTGGTCGCGGCCGAACTGGTGGCGGCGACGCGCGGGCTTGGCTTCATGATCCAGTCGGCGGCCCAGTTCCTGGTCACCGATGTGGTGATCATGGGCATTCTGGTGATCGCCGCCATCGCCTTCGTGCTCGAATTCATCATCCGCCGGCTCGAGCGCGTGCTCGTCCCATGGGCGGGGCGCGAGTGATCAACCGCAAGCGCAGGAGAATGAGATGACCCATTCCACCGCCGTGCTGTTTGCCCATTTCGGTGCCTGGCTGCTGGGCCTTGCGTCCGATGACAAAGCGGCGAGGCAGGACAGCCAGCGCTCCCCGGCGCCGGTCCAATTCCAGGCCGGCCGCGACCGCCTGCCGCCACGCGACGAGAGTTTTTACTGGGCCTGGCAATACTGGTCGCAGTGAGGGGCACACCGACACAGCGATAATGACGAGCGTCGCGCTCTGTCGCGCCCCCCTCTGTCCTGCCGGACATCTCCCCCACGAGGGGGGAGATTGGCAGCTTCAGCGCCGCGCTCTCTTCTACAACGTTGGCGATTGGCGAAAACCGCGGTGACAGCCGATCTCCCCCATGTGGGGGAGATGCCCGGTAGGGCAGAGGCGGGCGCTGTCCCGCCAAAGGGAGAAATCGATTCCATCTCTATGCGCTAACTCGCAAAATCATTCCTCTACTAAATTTATAGAACTACCTAACCTGATCCCTCATCCAACCGGCGAGGACATTTTCCCGGCGCCGATCCGCAGCGAAGGAGAGGGATCATGTTCAATCTGACCAAGCGCTTCAATCTAACAAGACGCGTTTTCGGCATCGGCCTTGTCGCCGCGACGGTTGCCCTGTCGTTCGGCGCCTCGGCGCAGGAGCTGAAGCAGCTCAGCATCGGCTATCAGAAGACCAGCCTGCCGGTGATCGCCAAGCAGCAGCAGGTGATCGAGAAGGCGTTTACCGGCGTCACCGTGAAGTGGGTTGAGTTCACCGCTGGCCCGCCGCTGATCGAGGCCCTCAATGTCGGCGCCATCGACGTCGGCTGGACCGGCGACGCGCCGCCGATCTTCGGTCAGTCGGCGGGCGCCAACATCGTCTATGTCGCGGCCCTGCCGTCCAATGGTGACGGCGAGGCGATCTTCGTCAAGCCGGCCTCGCCGGTCCAGTCGGTCGCCGACCTCAAGGGCAAGCGCGTCGGTGTCGGCAAGGGCACCTCCGCGCACAATCTTCTGGTGGCGGCGCTGGAGAAGGCCGGCGTCCCGTTCGATCAGATCACGCCGATCTATCTCAGCCCCGCCGATGCCGCCGCCGCCTTCGCCAGCGACCAGATCGATGCCTGGGCGGTCTGGGATCCGTTCTTCGCCATCGCCGAGACGCGTTACCAGCCGCGCGTGCTGGCCCGCTCCAGCGAGGTGCTCAAGGTCAATACCTATTTCCTCGCCAACAAGGATTTCGCCAAGGCGCATCCAGAGGTCGTGACCACGACCGTCGCCGCTCTCGGCGAGGCGGTGAAATGGGCCGACCAGAATCGCGACAAGGTGGCCGAGGCGCTGCATGAGGTGACCGGCGTGCCGCTCGACGCCCAGATCATCGCCGCCAACCGCAGCAAATTCGGCATCTTTCCGATCACCGACGAGATCATCGCCAGCCAGCAGGCAACCGCCGACCGCTTCTTCAAACTCGGCCTGATTCCGAAGGCGGTCCGCATCTCCGACGCGGTGTGGACCGCGCCAGGCAACTGATTTTTTCCTCGATGGCGCCGGGTGAGAACGCCCGGCGCCATCGCCGTTTGTATTCTCGAAAAGGCCCGCCCATGACCAAGCCAGCCAAGAACACGCCAGAACGGCCGCTCGATTTCTTCTGGTTCATCCCGACGCATGGCGACGGTTCCTATCTTGGTTCCGAACAGCAGCAGCGGCCGCCGGAGTTCGGCTATTTCAAGGAGATCGCCCAGGCGGTCGACCGGCTCGGTTTTCCCGGCGTGCTGCTGCCGACCGGACAGAATTGCGAGGATTCCTGGATCACCGCGACGGGCCTTGCGACGCTCACCGAAAAACTCAAAATCCTGGTGGCGCTCAGGCCCGGCGTGACGTTGCCGACCTTCGCCGCGCGCCAGACCGCGGCGCTCGACCGGTTGAGCAATGGCCGCCTGCTGCTCAATGTCGTGGTCGGCGGCAATCCGACCGAGCTCGCCGGCGACGGCGTCTTCCTGCCGCATGACGAGCGCTACGCGCAGGCGCATGAATTCCTGACCATCTGGCGCGCCCTGGTGTCCGGCGAGCGCGTCAATTTCGACGGCAAATACTACCGCGTCGAGAATGGCCGCCTCGATCTTTTGCCGAGCCAGGAACGGCCGCCGCTCTATTTCGGCGGCTCGTCCGACGCCGGGCAGGATCTCGCCGCCGACCTCGTCGACATGTACCTGACCTGGGGCGAACCGCCGGCCCAAGTCGCCGAGAAGCTCGCTTCAGCGCGCAAAAAGGCAGCGCTGCGCGGCAGGAAACTGCGTTTCGCCATCCGGCTGCATTTCATCGTTCGCGAGACCGAGGACGAAGCCTGGCGCGCCGCCGACCGGCTGATCAGCCATGTCACCGACGCGCAGATCGAGAATGCCCAGGCCCGCTTCCTCAACCAGATGGATTCGGTCGGCCAGCGCCGCATGGCCGAACTGCATGGCGGCCGCCGCGACAAGCTCGTCGTCGCGCCCAATCTGTGGGCCGGCGTCGGCCTGGTGCGCGGCGGCGCCGGCACCGCACTGCTCGGCACGCCGGAGCAGATCGTCGAACGCATCCGCGAATACCAGGCGATCGGCATCGATACCATCATCGGTTCGGGCTACCCGCATCTCGAGGAAGCCTACCGCGTCGCCGAGCTGTTGTTCCCGCTCCTCGGGCTCGGCACCAGGCGGCAGCGGGCGCATGAGAACATCGCCAATGAATTCTCGGTCGGCTTCCATGGTGCCGCCCGCCTGCAGGCCTCGTCATGAGCTTTTCCGCGCGCCTCCACGCCAACGCCATCGGCTGGGTGCTGCCGGTCCTGGTCATCGCCGGCTGGGAGATTGCCAGCCGCGCCGGTGTCATGCCGGCCAATGTGCTGCCGGCGCCAAGCGCGGTCGCCGAGGCCTTCTGGCGGCTGACGCTTTCGGGCGAATTGATCCGCAACATCGGTGTTTCCACGGCGCGCGCCCTTGCCGGCTTTGCCGTCGGCGGTTCGATCGGCTTCGCGCTCGGCCTCGCCAACGGCCTGTCGCGGCTCAGCCGCGGCCTGACCGACACCACGCTGCAGATGATCCGCAACATCCCGCATCTGGCGCTGATCCCGCTCGTCATCCTCTGGTTCGGCATCGACGAGGAAGCAAAACTCTTCCTGGTGGCGCTCGGCGTGTTCTTTCCGATCTACGTCAACACGCTGCTCGGCATCCAGAGCGTCGATCCGCAACTGGTCGAGATGGGCCGCGTCTACGGCATGGACCGGCGCGCGCTGTTCTTCCGCGTCATCCTGCCCGGCGCGCTGCCGGCGATCTTCGTCGGCCTGCGCTACGCCTTGGGCATCATGTGGCTGACGCTGATCGTCGCCGAGACCATCTCGGCCAGTTCCGGCCTCGGCTACATGGCCATGCAGGCGCGCGAATTCCTGCTGATCGATGTCGTCGTGCTGTCGATCCTGATCTACGCGCTGCTCGGCAAGCTCGCCGACAGTCTCGCCCGCCTGCTCGAGCGGCTGTCGCTCGGCTGGCATCCCGCCTTCCAGAACGGATGAGTCTTCGATGCCAGCCGCCAGCCTGACCTCCGTCCGCTCCTTCGTTGCCGCTCCGGCGCCGGCGCGCCCGGCGATATCGGTCGAAGGCCGGCGTGCCTTCGCCTTCAAGGGCGTTGAAAAACGCTTCGGCGACAAGACCGTGCTTGACGGCATCGACCTCGACGTGCCGGCTGGGCAGTTCGTTGCCGTCATCGGCAAGAGCGGCTGCGGCAAGAGCACACTGCTCAGGCTGCTCGCTGGGCTCGACCGGCCGACATCGGGATCGCTGACGCTGGGCGCCGAGGAAGAAGGCCACAGCCGCACTCGCTTCATGTTCCAGGAGCCGCGCCTGCTGCCCTGGGCCAGCGTGGTCAGAAATGTCGAGGTCGGGCTGACCGGCATCGCTTCCGGCACGGACTCAAGGCAACGCGCGCTCGACATTCTGGGTGAGGTCGGCCTCGCCGATCGCGCCGATGAATGGCCCTCGGTGCTGTCCGGTGGCCAAAAACAGCGCGTGGCGCTGGCCCGGGCGCTGGTCGGCCAGCCGCAGATCCTGGCGCTCGACGAGCCGCTCGGCGCGCTCGACGCGCTGACCCGCATCGAAATGCAGCAATTGCTGGAACGCATCTGGCTCGCCCAGAAATTCACCGCCGTGCTGGTCACCCATGATGTCGCCGAGGCCGTCGCGCTCGCCGACCGGGTGGTGGTGATCAGCGAAGGCAAGATCGCGCTCGACCTGGAGGTGCCGGTAGCCCGGCCGCGCCGGCGCGGCTCCGCCGAGCTCGCCCGCCTCGAAGGCATGATTCTGGACCAGCTGTTCGGTTAGGGTTGTTGGGGGCAAGGCTTTCTGTCCGAACCGGATAGATAGGTAACGGAATCGACCGGGTAGCATGGGTGACTATTTTCTTGCTCGCCGGGCTATTGCTGTCTTGCGGCGGCACATTTGAGGACCGCCTTCCCCCACTCCGTCGCTGCTTCGCGGCGCCACCTCTCCCCCCTCCGGAGGGAGAGGAAGGGCGCTAATCTCGGTTAAGCTCGCGCCTTTCCTCTCCCTCGTCGATCGGGGGAGAGGTGTCGAGCGAAGCTCGACGGAGTGGGGGTCGACCTTTCAGCGCCGCCCCTACCGGTTCGCCCACACCAGTCCGGCCAAGCCGACCAACATCGCGACCAGACCAATATAGAGCCATTGCGACTGGCCGGTCATGAAACTGCCGCCGACCACGCCGATGCCTTGCAGCGACCACACCGCGCCGATAGCCAGCACAATCAAGGCCAGAAGATTTTTGGTCAGTCTCATTGACGGATCTCGCTTTTCAAGTCGATCGTTTGCGGCGGTACCGGCGTGATGAAAGAGCCAAAGGAATTGGCTCAATCACGCCGAATTCTACTTGGATATTAATCCGATATCTTGTCAAAGCGATCTCGGATATCGGCCCGAAGATCATCGAGAATTGATCAAATCTCGCCAAGAAATCCCTAACAGACTGTTACCCGCTGACTCCAAACGTGTGATCTCGCCACGGAACGGACAGATGCTTGCCGCATTTCCTGCCTTATTCGCCACCTAACGGCTGGGGTCTGTCAAAAACGGAGCCACCCCCTAAAGATGAAGAACCTAAACCAGACCGCGCTTGTCGCGGTAACGATCGCTGCTGGCCTGATGGTCGGCGCCTCTGCTACCTCGGCAACCGCTGCCGCCGGCCAGTGCGGCCGCGCCTCCTGGTACGCGCTGCACTCGAAGACCGCATCGGGCGAGCGCATGAACCCTTCGGCGATGACCGCCGCCCACCGCACACTGCCGTTCGGCACCAARYTSMRGGTCACCAAYCAGMACAATGGCMRMAGCGTCRTCGTGCGCATCAACGATCGYGGCCCGTTCATCARGGGTCGCATGCTCGATYTGTCGAAGGGCGCCGCCRGCCAGCTCGGCTTYATCAGCTCCGGCCAGACCGCTGTCTGCGTGGCGCGGGTCTGATGTAGTCTTTTCCTTGGACCATGATCTCTTCCGAAAACCGGAACCACTTTTCGGGATCATGGTCTGGTGTCCGCCACCAGGGCCGGACACATTTCCTACACATTTCGGCACTGCACATTGAGCCGGCTCGGCCATTCCAGGCGGATTTGCAAGCCTTTGGACGAAAGAACCATTGGTCACGCAACGTGACGTATTGCGTCGCAGCAATTAGTTGTTAACTTCGCCGCGAGACATTTGAGGCTCGGCGCTGCTCGTCGTCCCTTCGGTCGAGGCAGCAGCGGGGTTCTTAATGTTCTACCAGCTCTACGAAATGAACCACGCTGCCTTGCAGCCTGCGCGCCTCTACGCCGATGCGGTGCGGATGTTCTACTCGAACCCGCTCAATCCGATCTCGCACACCCCCTGGGGCCGTTCGATCGCGGCGGGCGCCGAACTGTTCGAACGCACCACGCGCCGCTATGGCAAGCCCGCCTTCGGCCTCGACAAGACCGTCGTCGACTGGAAGAGCGTCGCGGTCACCGAAAAGACCGTCTGGTCGAAGCCATTCTGCAATCTCGTCCGCTTCGAGCGCGCTGTCCCTGCTGGCCGCAAGCCGGATCCGAAGCTTCTGATCGTGGCGCCGATGTCGGGCCACTATGCCACGCTGCTGCGCGGCACGGTGGAAGCCATGCTGCCCTATGCCGATGTCCACATCACCGACTGGGTCGATGCCCGCATGGTGCCGCTGGCCGACGGCAGCTTCGATCTCGACGACTATATCGACTACATCATCGACATGTTCCATGCGCTCGGGCCCGACACCCATGTGATGGCGGTGTGCCAGCCTTCCGTGCCGGTTCTGGCGGCGGTGGCGCTGATGGAGGCGAAGGGCGACCCTTTCGTGCCGTCGACGATGACCCTGATGGGCGGCCCGATCGACACCCGCCGCAATCCGACSGCGGTCAATCTGCTGGCCRAGGAAAARGGCATCGACTGGTTCSSCGACAAYGTCATCATGMACGCGCCCTGGCCGGTGCCCGGYTTCGGCCGCGAGGTCTATCCGGGCTTCCTGCAGCTATCCGGCTTCATGAGCATGAACCTCGACCGCCACATCATCGCCCACAAGGACTTCTTCATGCATCTTGTGAAGCATGATGGCGACAATGCCGAGAAGCACCGCGACTTCTATGACGAGTATCTGGCGGTCATGGACCTGACGGCGGAGTTCTACCTGCAGACCGTCGACACCGTCTTTGTCCGCCAGGCCTTGCCCAAGGGCGAGATGACGCATCGCGGCACGAAGATCGATCCCTCGGTTATTCGCAACGTCGCTCTGTTCACCGTCGAGGGCGAGAACGACGACATATCGGGCCTTGGCCAGACCAAGGCGGCGCAGGATCTGTGCGTCAACATTCCGGCGGACAAGAAGGCGCACTACATGCAGCCGGCGGTCGGCCATTACGGCGTCTTCAACGGCTCGCGCTTCCGCTCCGAGATCGTGCCGCGCATCGTCGACTTCATCACCAGCTATGGCCGCCAGAACCGCGTCGCGGTGAAGCCAAGGCTGGTCCGCACCGCCAAGCGCTAAGTAATTCCGCTGCAAAATCGGCCTTCGGGCCGATTCTGTTGCACAATAGACGCTGTCCCTCCCCGCGGGTAACCATGCTGCAAATCAGGCCGTCGCCGTAATTGACACGGACTGTCAATCGCCCTTAACGTTTCGTTAACAACAGGGTGGGCGGGGACAATGAATTCCTCAACAATGGCGAGAAGGTTGCGCTTGTGCGCGGCTGCGGCCGGTCTGGCCGCCACGGGAAGCTGGCCGGCAATGGCAGCCGGAGCGATGGCGACCGGGGGCATCACCTCGCAGCCGATCGGCCACTATGATTTCTGCAAGCTGCACCCCGGCGAGTGCTCGATCCGTCCGAGCAATCTGGCACCGGCCAGGATGACCAATGGGCTGATGAGCAAGCTCGCCGGCGTTACCGCCAGGGTCAACGCCGCCGTCAAGCCGATGAGCGACATGGACATCTACGGCAAGGACGAGGTCTGGGCCTATCCCGACAAGGGCGTCGGCGATTGCGAGGACTATGTGCTGGAAAAGCGCCGCCGGCTGTCCCACATGGGCATCTCGCTTGCCGATCTTCTCATCACCGTGGTGCGCAAGCCCGACGGCGAAGGCCATTCCGTGCTGACGGTGCGCACCGACAAGGGCGACTACGTGCTCGACAATCTGACCGACAAGGTCAAGGCCTGGGACCAGACCGGCTACCGCTTCCTCAAGCGGCAGGCGATCGACAACACCGGCCGCTGGGTCTCGATCCGCGGCGGCCAGCAGGTTCTGGTGGGGTCGGTGGAATAGGGGACTGGGGCTGCGGCCCAGTTCGAGCGGCCGCACCCGTCGCTTCGTCATCCTAGGGCGGAGCAGCCGCAAAGCGGCGTCGCGGAGACCCTGGGATCCATGCCGTGACCCCAACACAGAACACGGCGGCCCAGGAACGGGCGTCGTCTTCATCCGAGCATCGTTAGATTTTGCACCGCTGCGGCGCTCGCAAGTCGCGGCATGGATCCTCGGGTCTGCGCGTCCGCTTCGCTCCCGCTCCGCCCGTGGATGACGAAGGCGAGAAGGTCCTCCGCCTTCGAGGCACCGTGCCCATCGGCAGCCGTCCCGAAAATTTTCTCCACCTCTCCATGAACCATTTCCGTTCGCCCGGCGACACACAGCCGTGAATGACGAAAACCCAACCATGGAGACTTCAAATGACTGCTTTCCTGCGCAACACCCTTCTCGCCGTCGCTGCCGTATCGGCCCTGGGCGGATCCGCTATGGCCGACCAGACGGTCAGCTGCGTCCACACCAACCTCAATGACCTTTGGGCTGGCCGTTGTTGCGGCACTGTCGGCGCCTCGGACTGCCTGGGCGGTGGCAACGGTGGCCACGGCGACCAGGGCCGCCCGGGCACCAACGGCGGCAACCCCAATGGCGGCACCGCCGGCAAGTATTGATCTCGCCACAGCTGCCCGCTGGCGGTTCGCCGGCGGGCACTGTTTTGCGATCAGGCAGACATCCGGCCGTCGCAACAACCGGGCAAAAACCAGTTACTTCAGCCGGCCCAGCGCCGCGCGGATCGAGGCGGTGATGCGGCGCAGTTCCGCCTCGTCCAGCTTTTCGATGTTCTCGGCCAGAAGATTGGCCAACTCGGTGGCGGCGGGATTAAGACCCGACGTATCGAGTTTTACGCGTGGATGCGAGGCTTCGGCCAGCCGCGCCAATTCCTCGGCATCGTCCCAGATAATGTTGAAATAGCCGATGATCTTCTGGATCAGCGTCCAGGTCGGCGCGCCGCGCCTGCCATGCTCGAGCGCCGAGAGATAGGCGGCGCTGACGCCGATTGCCGCCGCCATGTCCTTCTGGCTGACGCCGCGCTCGGCTCGCAGCGCCCGCAGCCGTTCGCCGAACGGCGTCATGCGCCCCGCCTCCCAGCGTCAGCCCTCATGCGCGCAGCCGCCGCAGCCTGATATAGAGCGCGCCCGAGCCGCCATGGTTGCGGGCGGCATGGTCGTGGCTGGAGACCAGCGGCCGGAACGCCGGCGTCGACAGCCAGGCCGGCACGGCGCGCCGCAGCACGCCATCACCGCCGGAGGACGACCCCTTGCCGGTGATGACCAGCACATAGCGGATGCCGCCGGCATGCGCCCGGTGCAGGAACGAGAACAGCAGCGAATAGGCCTCGTCCTGCGTCATCCCATGCAGATCGACGCGGCCTTCGATCGGCAGCCGGCCCTTCGACAATTTGTCCAGCGTCGGCTCGTCGAGCCGGTGCGTGACATGCTGGACCTTCGGCTTTGCCGCACCCGGCGCATTCGCGGCGGGCTGGGCCGTCTGCGGCGCCGTCGGTTTGGCCTCGATGGCCAGGTCGGGGATGTCGACAGAAATCCGGCCTTTGAGCGGCTTGGCCGTGCGCGCCACCAGGTTCCACAGCACCCGGTCGTCTTCGCTGAGTTTATCGGGACGCTTACTCATTTTGCGCCCCCGGCCAGCGCGCGTGGCACCAGCGCGTAGAAGTCGGCGGCATTGCGCACCACGCCGGCGATCTCGCCGGCCGCATCGCCCGAGCCGGCGAACAGATCGCCGCGGGCCGGCCCGGTGATGGCCGAGCCGGTGTCCTGCGCGATCATCAGCCGCCGGAACGGGTTTTTGTCGAAAGCGGTCAATGTCGGCGCGTCGATGTAGAAAGGCGTGCCGAAAGTGTGCAGCAGCCGGTCGACGGCGACCGAGCGGCCCGGCGTCAGCGGCACCTTGGCGGCCGCGATCGGACCAAGGGCGGCATCCTCGACATCAGCCTCGCGGAAGAAGATATAGGAGCGGTTCTGCCACAGGATCTCGTCGACGCGGTTCGGATGCGCCTTGAACCAGGCGCGGATCGACTGCATCGTCACTTCGGCGAGCGGGATTTCGCCCAGCTCACTCAGCACCTTGCCCGGCCCCGTGAAACGCTGGCCGGACTTGGCGGCGTAGGTGACGCGGGGAAGCCGGCCGTCGGTCATGGCGAGCCGCGCCGCCCCTTGCACATGGACGAAGAAGGCGTCGACCTTGTCGGCCAGCCAGGCGATCTCCAACCCTTGGCCCCCAAGCGCGCCACGCTCGATCGCGCCCCGGTCGAAATACTCAGCCAGTCCGTTGGCGGTCCGGCGCGCGAAGGCCAGGTAAGAATCCATCCCCTTCGGCCGGTTGGCGTCATCGACATCGACGAGATCGGTCGGCCGCGACAAAAGCGGCACGGCAAAACGCTCGGTCCGCACCGGCGACGCCTCGACCTGCGGCTCGTAGAAGCCGGTGACCAGCCCGGCACCGGTTTCGGCGCGGACCAGCATGGGGACAAAATGGCGTTGGAAGAAGGCGCGGGCTTCTGACCGGTCGGCGGGAGAAGCCTCGCGCGCTTGCGCATAGGCTTCGGCAAAGGCGCTGAAATCGACGCCGAGCGCACCGCTGCGATAGGGTTTTACCAGGATATGGAAAGCGGAACGGCGAAAAGCCTCGAAGGCCGGCAGATGGTCATCGTCGCCCCAGCCGGGGAGATCATCGAAAGACTTTGCCAAAAAGAGAGGCGATAGCGACACCGGAGCCCCGCTCTGCCTGGGCTCAGTCTTCTTCTTCGGTGGCGACGAGCTTCCAGTTCGGATCGCGCGAGCGTGTGTCGCGGGCGAAGGTCCAGACATCCTTGACCTCGGCCACGGTTTCTGGATCGCCGTCGATGACGGCGCCGGCCTTGTCGCGAGTCGCCGAAATCAGCTCGCTGATGATGCGCAGCGTGACATGCGCCTCGCCGCCCTTCATCTCGGCCGAGACGATATCGGCCTTGTCGATGCCGACGAAGGAGGACTGGATCTTTTCCGCCTTGGCCTCGCGTTCGCCGATGGCGGCGACGAAACCGTCGAAAACCTCGCGCGACAACAGGTTCTTCAGCGTTTTGCGGTCGCCGTCGGCATAGGCCATGACGATCATCTCATAGGCCATCTTGGCGCCGTCGACGAAACCCTTCGGCTCGAAGGACGGATCATTGTCCTTGATCGTGCGCAGACCCTTGTTAAGGTCGGTGTCCGGCTTGGCGAAGGCGTCGATCGCCGTATAGGCGTCGGCCGGCGCCGGCTCGCCCGGCAGCCGCTTGCGCGGCAGCGAAACGACATTCTCGGGCTTCTGGGTGGCGTCCTTGTCGGTGCGGGTCGCGGTATAGGGATCGAAGGGCGGCCGCTCGCTACCGGTCCGACGGCCCAGCACGTTGCGCAGCTGGAAGAAGATCACCACCGCCGCGATCAGGAAGAAAATCGTGCCGAAGTCGAAGAATCCCATATCTTCCGCCAATCAATCCCTGCCTCGAGGCCGGACCATCCAGCCAACAGGCCGCGGTCGCATAGCGTTCAACATTCAAAGCATATAGAACGCAAGGTGCAATCATTCAAATCAAAGGCAGGCATACCTATCTAACAGCCTCAGTGCCAGCGGCGATTGGCTGCCGACGGGCAAAACATCCAAACGACCAACACATTCGAAAAAAGATTGGCAAGACTTGCGCATTTCGCTGCTTCCCCTTTTTCTTCTCGCCCTTCCGCTGCTGGAAATCGCCGGTTTCGTCATCGTCGGCCGTGAGGTCGGCGCGCTGGCGACGGTCGGCCTGGTGCTGGCGTCGAGCATTGCCGGCGTGCTTGTACTCCGGTACCAGGGTTTTGGCGTCATGGCGCGGGTGCGCGCCGAGATGGCTGCCGGCCACGATCCCAGCCGCCATCTTGCCCACGGCGCCATGATCGTGGTCGCCGCGATCCTGCTGATCATCCCCGGCTTCATCACGGATATTATCGGCCTGCTGCTGTTCCTGCCGCCGGTGCGCGACCTCGCCTGGCGCCGGTTCAAGGGCCGCATCGTCGTCGCCACCGATTTCTCGGCCGGCGGTTTTCGCGGCCGCCAGCGCGACAAGGTCATCGACCTCGACGACGGCGACTATTCGCGCTCGGACGATTTCAAGCGCGGACCGGATCACAACTCGCCGTGGCGGCGTCTGAAGGATGATTAGGTCCTGAACGGGGCGCGCCGGCTGCCCAGCCTTGCAGTCCGCCGGGCCTTGCAATCTGATTGAGTTTTGCTTTGATGTGGATCGCCAACATCGCATATGAATGGCCGGATGGCGATTTCCGCTCCACCTCCACCGCTCAAGGCCGCTGCCGGATTTGACGTCGCTGTGATCGGCGCCGGGGTGGTCGGTTGCGCCGTGTTTCGGGCACTGACGCTCTCTGGGCTGTCCGTCATTCTGCTCGAACGTGGCGCCGATATCCTGGACGGCGCGAGCAAAGGCAATTCGGCGATCCTTCATACCGGCTTCGACGCCCCGCCTGGCAGCCGCGAAGTGCGGATGATGCAAGGCGGCCGCAAGCGCTACCTGGCGGAGAGAAGCCTTTTCGGCCTGCCGATCCTCCACACCGACGCCGTGCTTGTCGCCTGGAGCGAGGAGGAAGCCACGCGCCTTCCCGCGATCGTCGACAAGGCGCACCGCAATGGCGTGACCGACGTGCGGCCAATCGAGCTGGACGCGCTTCGCCATCGGATGCCGGAGCTCGCCGCCTCGGCGGTCGCTGCCCTCAGCGTGCCGGGCGAGCACATCATCGATCCCTGGTCTTCGCCGCTGGCCTACGTCTTGCAAGCCATGGCTCATGGCGGAGCGGTGCGGCGGCTTTTCGATGTCGACAAGGCCGAGCGACTTGGCGGGATCTGGCGGCTCTCCGCCGGGAACAGCACGGTGGACGCCGGTATCGTCATCAACTGCGCCGGAAATCACGGCGATCATGTCGAGGCGTTGTCGCGACCGAGTTCGTTTGCCATTCGGCCACGCAAGGGTCAGTTCGTCGTCTTCGACAAAACGGCACAACGCCACGTTCCGACGATCCTGCTGCCTGTGCCGACGGAACGAACCAAGGGCGTCGTCGTCTGCCCGACCATCTTCGGTAATGTGCTCGTCGGGCCGACGGCGGAGGACCAGGACAACCGCAGCCTGGCGACGGTCGAGCGCAGCGCCCTGGAACATCTGATCGGCGAGGCGGCGCGCATGGTGCCAGTCCTTGGCGAAGAGCCGGTCACGGCCACCTATGCCGGGCTTCGGCCGGCAAGCGACCAGAAGGACTACATCATCGAGGCAATCCCCGAACGTCACTGGGTGACGGTGGCCGGCATCCGTTCCACCGGCCTGACGGCGGCGCTCGGCATTGCGGACCATGTCACGGAACTCGTTGGAGAGCATTTTCTTCCACTCCGGCCTTTGCAGGATTTGACCTGGCCGTCACTGCCGAACCTTGCCGAACATCTGCCGCGAGACCACGAACGGCCGGGACGCGGCGACATCATCTGCCTGTGCGAACTCGTCACCGGGGACGAAATCGGTGCGGCGCTCGCCGGCCCTTTGCCTGCGGGCAATCTCGGCGGGTTGAAGCGGCGCACACGCGCAATGATGGGTCGATGCCAGGGCTTCAACTGCCTGGCGGCGGTGTGCGAGATGGCGAACAACAAGCTGCTGGAAGTGCCGCCATTGCCGTGAGGTACCAACAGTGACGCCTGAAACCCCTGATCTCCTTGTCATCGGCGCCGGGCCGGCGGGCTTGAGCGCGGCGATCGCCGCGCGCCGCCTTGGGCTCTCCGTTACGGTTCTCGAGCGCGAGGCCGAAGCGGGTGGCGCCCCACGTCATTGCGGACACATTGGGTTCGGAATGCGCGATTTCGCCCGTCTCTGGACCGGGCCGCGCTATGCCAGCGCCTTGCGCGAGCGTGCCGACGGGATCGATCTTCGCTGCGGCCATGCGGTGACGATGCTGCGCCCGGGAGGCGTGGTTGCCGTCAGCGGGCCGGACGGTCCCTATGAGTTGGCCGGGCGCCGCGTGCTGCTGGCCAGCGGTATTCGCGAGACACCTCGGGCCGCGCGACTGATCTCCGGCGGACGGCCGTTCGGCATTCTGACGACAGGCGCCCTGCAACGCTTCGTCTATCTGCACAATCGCCTGCCATGCCGGAACCCCATCATCGTCGGCAGCGAGATCGTCGCCTTCTCGACAATCCTGACGCTAAGACATCTCGGCGGCAGGCCGCGCATGATCATCGACGAAGCACCACGATTGCGCAGCCCGGCGCTCGTGGCGCTGGGATCGCGTGTGGTCTTTGGCGTCGCGGTGAAAACCGATGTCCGGATCATCGGGATCGAAGGCGAGAAGCGCGTCGAGGCCTTGACCTTCGAGCATGACGGCCTGCGCCACACAGTCGCCTGCGACGGCGTCGTGTTTTCCGGCGACTGGCTGCCCGAAGCGACGCTCGCACGGCTTCATCCAATGGGGGTCGATGCGACGACACGCGGCCCTGCGGTCGATGCGGCGTTCCGCACGGCCGATCCGCATATCTATGCGGCGGGCAATGTGCTTCGCTCGGTGCGGTCCTCCGGGCCTTGCGCGATCGATGGGCGCAACGCCGTGGCCAGCATCGCGGCCGATCTGGCCCGGACACGCGCAGGGAGCCGCCCGACATGACGCAAACCCCGGTCATCCTTGCCATCGATCAGGGAACGACCTCCACCAAGGCGTTCTTGCTGACCGGCGACGGTCATTTCCTGTCGTGCGGCGGGCTGGCGCATCGCCAGATCCTGCCACGGGACGGCCTTGTCGAGCATGACGCGGAGGAATTGATCGGCAATATCGAGACGCTGATCGATCGCGCGCTTGCCGCCAACCCCAAAATTTCGGCGGTGGCGCTGGCCAATCAGGGAGAGACGGTCGTCGCCTGGGACCGGGTGACGAAACGTGCGCTTTACAACGCCATCGTCTGGCAGGATCAACGGTCACAAGGCCAGCTCGACGCCCTCCCGGCCTCGACGAAGGCGCGGATCACGGCGCTGTCGGGCCTTCCTGTCGACGCCTATTTCTCCGCCTCCAAGCTTGCCTGGCTGCTGGAGAACGTGCCGGCTGTCGGCGAAGCCGCGCGCGCCGGCCGCCTTGGCATCGGCACGTCGGAAAGTTTCTTCATCGACCGGCTGACCGGCCAGTATGTGACCGATCCGACCACCGCCTCGCGCACCAGCCTGATGAAAATCGACGATTGCCGGTTCGACGATGAGCTCTGCCGGATCTTCGGCGTGCCGCGCGACCTGTTGCCCGAAATCGTTCCGACGTCGGGCTTCTTCGGCCTGATCCGGCGCTCTGGCCGGGAGCTTCCCCTCGTGGTCAGCATCGTCGATCAACAGGCTGCGCTGTTCGGGCATGGCTGCCGCACGGTGGGCGATGCAAAGATCACCTTCGGGACCGGGAGCTTCGCGCTGGCGCTGTCGGGCGCCGCGCCGATCCTCGACAGGCCGGGCCTTGTTCCGACAATCGCCTGGCAATTGGCTGACCAAGCGCCGCTCTATGCGCTCGACGGGGGTGATTATACGGCCGCGGCCGCGGTCGACTGGGCAATCTCGCTGGGCCTGGCCGCCTCCTACGAGGATTTCGCCTTCGAGGACGCCACGCCGGCGATCGTCCGCGAGATTGCCTTTGTTCCAGCACTTGCCGGCCTCGCCGCCCCCTATTGGCGACGCGATGTCGGCGCCAGCTTTGTCGGCCTCAGGCAATCGACGACGGCGACGGATCTGCGCAAGGCCGTCCTCGAGGGCATAGCCTATCGCGGGGCGGAGCTCATCGAGGCACTAGGCGGCGAGGGTGACGAGCCCGTCTCCATCGATGGCGGGCTTGCCCGCAACAGCTACTTCGTCCAGTTCCTTGCCGACGCCATGGCGCGTCCGGTGCGCTTGCAGGAAAGCGCCGACCTCACCGGGCTGGGGGCGGCGGAAATGGCGTATCAAGCGTCGGGCTTGCCGGTGCCGCACCGATTGGGCGAGCCACCGCGCCTGGTCGTGCCAAGCCCCCGATCCCAAATGATCCGCGAGCGGCGCGCGTATTTCCAGATGGCGATCGACCTGGCAGGGAAGCTGGCTTCGCCGCAAGGCGTTGGGCGTTGATCGGCACCGGACCCGCGGCGTGCCTGCCCGCGGGGTGCACAAGGCGGCCAACCTTGTCTTGTCATCACGGCCATGCTAGCCAACGCCCGATTTCAATTCGGTCAGCAAGGCTGCCCAGGGGAAAAGGATTAGGCTCATGGCCAGCAATGATGACGCGCCAGCCGGCGCGGCCAACGGAAACGGCAACACGGCGGCGCAACCGTCGCTCAACGTCCTGGCCCAGTATGTGAAGGACCTGTCCTTCGAAAGCCCCGGCGCGCCGAACTCGCTGCGCGGCCGCGACAAGGCCCCCGGCATCGCCATCAACGTCAACGTCAACGCCAACCCGCTCTCCGACAAGCAGTTCGACGTCAATCTGACGCTGAACGCCAAGGCCTCCTTCGACCAGGAAGTGCTGTTCAACGTCGAGCTGGTCTATGGCGGCGTCTTCGCCATTTCGGGCTTCCCGCAGGAGCACATGCTGCCGATCCTGTTCATCGAATGCCCGCGTCTGCTGTTCCCCTTCGCCCGCCAGATCATCGCCGAAGCCACCCGCAATGGCGGCTTCCCGCCGCTGATGCTCGACCCGATCGACTTTGCGCAGATGTTCCAGCAGAAGATCGCCGAAGACCAGGCCGCGGCGTCCAAGGTCCAGGTGAGCTGATTTCGGCCTGAACGGATGTTCTGAAAAACCCGGCCTTGTGCCGGGTTTTTTGTTGGGTGCTTCTACTTGCAGGATCCTGGGCAATGCTGGCGGGACAGCACCCCCCTCTGGCCTGCCGGACATCTCCCCCGCAAGGGGGGAGATCGGATGTCGTCTCGGCCTTCGCCAATCTCATGCGTCTCAAAGGTGGCGCAACGCATGAACTGCCAATCTCCCCCTTGCGGGGGAGATGCCCGGCAGGGCCGAGGGGGGTGTGACGGAACTCGGCGGCGGCGAGTTTCTACTCTATCGCCCACTTACACCCCGTTGCTCCCTGCGGAGCACCGCACAACTCCTGCGGATTCCAGAACACTCCCCAACGTCACCCCCCTCTATCATCGGCCTCTCAGGCAAAGGCGTCCCGGCGGTCGCAGCCGCCCCCGCGTTGGCGATTCGTCGGGACGAATTCTTTCTGTGCATGCCGTTTTCCCAAAACCGCTAGGCACTTTTGGGCGGCATGCACCAACAATCAGGGGAACGACGATGAAATTCATGCTGACCGACCGCAAACTGCACCCGCGGGCCAAGCCCGTCGCCGACGATTTCAAAACAGGCGGCATCAACCGCCGCGAATATCTTGCCCTGATGGCCGGTCTCGGCGTCAGCGCCGCCGGCGCGCTGGCGCTGGGTGGCCTGGCCGCGACCCCGGCCCGCGCCGCCGAGCCCAAGAAGGGCGGCACCTTGCGCGTCGCCATGAACGTCAAGGGGTTCAAGGACCCGCGCACCTTCGACGGCGTGGAGATGTCGAATGTCGCCCGCCACTGCAACGAATATCTGGTGCGCTGGAACACAGATTTTTCCTTCGAGCCCTGGCTGCTCGAAAAATGGGAGATGAGCGACGACGCCAAGACCCTGACACTGCATGTGCGCAAGGGCATCACCTGGTCGAATGGCGATGCCTTCAACGCCGACGATGTCGTCCACAACCTCACCCGCTGGTGCGAGGCCGGCGTCGCCGGCAAYTCGGTCGCCGCGCGCATGGGCGCGCTGGTCAATGCCGACACCAAGAAGGYGGTCGATGGCGGCATCGAGAAGGTCGACGAYTTCACCATCAARCTSAAYYTGCCSAAGCCCGAYATYTCGCTGATCGCCGGCATGGCCGACTATCCMGCSYTGATCATGCACCGCTCCTATGAGGGCGACGGCGACCCSATGAAGGCGCTSGCSATCACCACCGGMCCSTGCSARCTGGTRAAGTGGGAYGCCGAGACCGGCGCMGAGGTGAAGCGCAAGGACAAGCCMTGGTGGAAGGGCGACTTCTACCTGGATGRCATCMARTGGRTCGACTACGGCTCCGACCCCAACGCCATGCTGTCGGCCTTCGAATCCGGCGAGATCGAYACCGAYCACGAAACCGCCACCGATGCCGTCTCGCAGACCGACAAGATGGGGCTGAAGAATTCCGAGATCGCCACCGGCTCMACCATCGTSGCSCGCTTCAATGTCGGCAATGCGCCCTATGACGACGTCAAGCTGCGCCGCGCYGCSCAGCTCGCCRTCGACAATTCCGCCGTGCTGCAGCTCGGCCTCGATGGCCGGGGAAAACCAGCCGACAACCACCATGTCGGCCCCATGCACCCCGAATATGCCGATATCGGCCCGGCCAAGCGCGATGTGGAGGAGGCGAAGAAGCTACTCGCCGCCTCCGGCAAGGCGGACCATGAATACGAGCTGATCTCGGTCGACGTCGAATGGCAAAAGAGCACCGCCGACGCCATCTCGGCGCAGATGCGCGAGGCCGGCCTCAAGGTCAAGCGCACCGTGCTGCCCGCCGCCACCTTCTGGAACGACTGGAGCAAATATCCCTTCTCCTGCACCGAATGGCTGGGCCGGCCGCTTGGCGTCCAGGTGCTGGCGCTGGCCTACAAATCGGGCGCCGCCTGGAACGAAAGCGCCTACGCCAGCAAGGAGTTCGACGACCTGCTCGACAAGGCGCTGGCGACACCGGATGCCAAGGCCCGCAAGGAGATCATGGCCGGCATCGAGAAGAATCTGCGCGACAGCGGCATCATCATCCAACCCTACTGGCGCTCGGTCTACCGGACCTATCGCAAGGGCGTCGAAGGCTGCGAGCAGCACCAGGCGCTGGAGCAGCACTTCGAGAAGGTTTGGATTGAGAGTTGATGACGTCCAGCGAGACGCGTTGAAACTTCCTAAGCCGAGGTCGGCGCTACCCCCTCACCCGACCTCCGCTTCGCTCCGGCCACCCTCTCCCCGAGGGGAGAGGAGACTGTTGGCGCTAGCGC
>NZ_JBFUGJ010000049.1:0-27152 GCF_056402975.1 Mesorhizobium sp. P3_A9
CGAACAGTCTGCGCGCCCTCGCACCGAGAAGGACCCCGCCCTCATCGCGTCGACCCCGGAGCGGTTCAAATTCGTCGAGGACGGCGTCCTCACGGTTGGCATCGCCCCCGGCGGAACGCCGCCGATTGCTACTTATGCGACCGATGCGGCAACCGTCGTCGGGGCCGATCCGGACATCGCCCAACTGATTGCCGACAAGCTCGGCAGGAAACTCAACCTCGTTGCGGTGGCCTGGGAAGACTGGCCGCTTGGCCTGACGTCGGGAAAATACGATGCCGTCATCAGCAATGTCGGCGTCACCGAAGAGCGCAAGCTGAAGTTCGATTTCTCGAGCTACCGGCAAGGCCTGCACGGCTTCTATGTGAGGAACGCCAGTTCGATCACCTCGATCAAGGAACCGAAGGACATTGCCGGGCTGCGCATCATCACCGATGCCGGCACGATCCAGGAAAAGATCATTCTCGAGTGGAGCAGGTTGGATGTCGAAGCCGGGCTGAAGCCCGTAGAGATCATCTATCTCGATGACACCGCCGCATCGAGCCTGGCAATCCGCTCCGGCCGCGCCGATGCGATCTTCTCGATGAATTCGGCTCAGGCCTATCAGGCGGCGCTTACCGGTGAAACCCGATCGGTCGGAATCGTCAATGCCGGCTGGCCGCTGACAACCGATGTCGGCGTCACCACGAAGAAGGACAGCGGCATCGCCGGGATCATCACCGCGGCGCTCAACGAGGCCATCAAGGACGGAAGCTACGCGAAAGCCCTCGCCAGATGGAACCTTTCCGCCGAGCAGATCGCGCAGTCGCGGACCAATCCGCCCGGGCTGAAGAAGTACTAGGTGCCGGCATCGAAGGGAGACAGCGGCCTTGACGACAATCTCGCACAGCATCCGCAGGCTCGCCTTCCTCACGCCCGGCAACTATCCGGACAGCGATCCGCATTCGGGGCTGGAGAAAACACTCCAGCTGTTCGAGCTCGGCGAGCGGCTGGGCTATGACGGCGCCTGGGTTCGGCAGCGCCATCTCGAGCCGGGCATCTCGTCGGCGGCCGCCTTCCTGGCCGCCGCCACGCAACGCACAAGCCGCATTGAACTGGGCACCGCCGTGATCCCGATCGGCTACGAAAGCCCCTACCGCCTGGCCGAGGATCTTTCGACGGTCGACGTGCTGTCGCGGGGTAGATTGAATGTCGGCCTGAGCGCCGGCTTCCCGCCGCATGCCGACATCCTCGGACCGCTTGTCTTCGACAGCGACTGGCGGAGTCTCGATTTCTCGCATGGGCGCGTCTTGCGCTTCGTCGACAATTTGCGCGGCGATCCGATCGGCGAACCCGGCGCTATCATTGAATTTCCCGGCGGGCGCGTGCGCCCTCGCCTTCAGCCGCACGCACCCGGTCTCCTCGAAAGGATCTGGTATGGTGGCGGCTCGCTCCGATCGGTTGAATGGACCGGTCGCAACGGTCTCAACCTGCTGATCGGCAATGTCACATCCGGCGAGGGAACCGACAATTTCTTTGAAGCGCAATTGCACCAGTTGGAGACTTTCTTTGCCCAGCAAAGCGAGAGGCGAGCTCGCGTGGCGTTGGGCAGGGTGATCGTGCCGTTCGACAGCGCCGATGCACGCACGAGGAAACGCTATGCCGACTATGCCGCCGGACGCCACGAGCGCACCTTGAAGGCGCATGGCGAGCGGCGGACGCTTTTTGCCCGGGACATCGTCGGCACATCCGAACAGATTCTGGAACAACTTGGCAGCGACCCGGTCCTGGACAAGGTTGACGAATTGCGGCTCGAATTGCCCTACGAATTCGAGCAGCATGAGTATGAGCAGATCATCACAGATTTCATCGAGACCATCGCGCCCGCGCTCGGCTGGCGGCCGCCCCTGACCGCTTCGGCAGCAGAGTAGAGACCTCGCCGACTGGAGGTCGGCCGGCTCGGATGTGGTCCAGACCGCTAGAGAGCCCCGTGTCACGGTGGTCGAACACCGTTCAGGAAATAATTTCCGACATTCACATATTTGTACCGCACCGGGTCGTGCAGCGTGTGGGTGCGCGCATTTCGCCAGTGGCGATCGAAGCCGAACTGTTCGAGCGTCGAGCGCGCGCCGGTCAGTTCGAACAGCTTGTTGGAGACATGCAGCGAGACCTCGGTGGTGATCGCCTTGGCCTCGGCGACGGCGATCGAGGCTTCGGCCACCGTGTCTTCGGTCGAATCGACGGTCGCGATATCGACGAAGCGCCCCGCCCGCTCGGTCAATGCACTTGCCGCGTTGACCCTGACCACGAGATCGCCGATCGCCGCGATCACATGCGGATCTTCCGAGCCATGCTGGTAGCTCGTCTCGAAGAACGGCCGGGCATGCACCTTGGTGAAGGTGATCGCATCGGCAAGGGCGGCGCGCGCGATGCCTAGGTCGATTGCGGCGTGGATGATCTGCGCCACCGGTCCCATGGGCGTGGGATTGTCGAAGACGATCTGGTGCGGCACCACCTGGAACTCAGTCACCGGAATGTTGTCGAAAGTCGACGAACCACTACCGGTCGTGCGCTGGCCGAAACCCGACCAGTCGTCGATGAGATTGAGGCCTGCGGTGGCACGCTCCAGGAAGACCAGATTCGTCCGCTTGTCGGCATCGTTCGCGACCACCACGACGACGTGGGCAAACAGCGAACCGGTCGAGTAGAACTTCTGTCCGGTGAGGACATAGCCATCGCCATTGCGCTCGATGCGCGTGGTGAAATCGATGTTGGTGCGCGTGCCGATTTCGGTGAAGGCGTTGCCGAAACGGTCGCCGTCGAGCACGCGCTCGAACAGCACCTTCTTCTGCGCTTCGCTCGCACCCAGGCGGATGCCCTCGACGATGTAGAGATGGTTCTGCGGGATCTGCCCGATGCTGGCATCGGCGGCCGCGATGATCGCGATCACCTCGGCCAGCGTGACGTTCGAGACCCCTGCCCCGCCATACGCCTTCGGGACGGTGATGCCCCAGAGGCCGCTCTGCGAGAACCGCTCGATCTCGGCGATCGGCAGACGCCTGGTCCGGTCGCGCTCGACGGCTCCGACAGCGAATTCGGCGGCAAGCTCATGCGCTATCTTGATTGCCTCGGCGTCGCTGGTGATGCGATGCGCCTTCTGCTGGCGCGGAGGAATGAAAGGCGCCGGCCGCGAGAACGCGGGCGCGGCCGAGAAATGCTGTGAACGCTCGATCTGGGTCATGCTCAAAGCCTTCCGTCGTCAAAGCCAGGCGTGGCGCGCCGGCTGGACGCCGTTCAGGTAGTAATTGCCGATGTGGAAGAACTTCCAGCGCGCCGGATCGTGCAGCGTGTGGGTGCGGGCGTTGCGCCAATGGCGATCGAGCCCGTGCTCGGCCAGCGTCGAGCGCGTGCCGCCGAGCTCGAACAGCTTGTTGGTGGCGAGGATGGCGATCTCACTGCTCAGCACCTTGGATTCGGCGGTGGCGACGGCGGCCGCTGCGACCGTATCGAGATTGGGCGTCACCAGCGCGACGTCGATCAGGCGCGCGGCTCGCTCCAGGATCGCCTCAGTGGCGTGCAGCTTGATCTCGAGATCACCGATCGCGGCGATGGTGAAAGGATCGTCCGATGCCTTTTCCTGGCCACTGTCGAGCCAGGCCCGCGCCTTGGTGCGAATGAAGGCGATGGTGTCGGCGATCGTGCCCTTGGCAATGCCGGTGTCYACGGCTGCCTGGATGATCTGCGAGATCGGCCCGGCCGCGGTCGGCCGTTCGAACGCCTTGTAGGCCGCAACGACACGCGACAGCGGCACGCGCACATTGTCGACCACCACCGTGCCCGACGCGGTGGTGCGCTGACCGAAGCTCGACCAGTCATTGATGACGGTGAGGCCCGGCGCATCCCGGTCGGCGAAAGCAAGATGCGGGTTTCCCGCCTCGTCGACGCCGACGATCGGCACGATGTGGGCGAGCAGCGCGCCGGTCGAATAGAATTTGCGGCCGTTGACGAGGACATGATCGTCGCCGTCGGGCGTGATCTTGGTCTCGAAGGCGCCGACAGTGCTGGAGTTCTTCTCGGAGAAGGCGTTGCCGAAGCGAAGCCCCTCCAGCACCTCGCCGAACAGGAAGCGCTTCTGATCCTCGGTGCCGTCGGAGACGATATGCTCGATGATCGCCAGATGATTTTGCGGGATCTGGCCGAGCGAGGGGTCGGCCGCCGAGATGATCTTGATGACTTCGGTCAGCGTCACATAGGAGACGCCGGCGCCGCCATAGTCCTTGGGGATGTTGATGCCCCAGAGGCCGCTCTGCGAAAAGGCGTCGAGCTCATCGATCGGCAGCAACCCCTCGCGGTCGCGCAGTGCTGCGTCCTTGGCGAAATCAGCCGCGAGCCGATGGGCGATCTCGATCGCCTCGGCATCGGAGGTGATCACATGCGCGGGCTGGCGCGGCCTTGGCCGGGGCGGAAAGCCTTCTTCCGGCGTGTTGACCCGGTTAGCGGAGCGGATATCGACGACTGCTGACATGGCGAATGGTCTCCGTTTGCGCCGGCATCACGGCCGGCATGAAATCTGGATCAGGCGGCGGTGCCTTGGCGCGCGGCCGCATCAGTGCGCTTCACGGCTTCGATATCGCGGTAGTGCGCGGCCGGATGCGGCGCGGCGAGCCGCGGCCCGTCACCAAACAGTTTTTCGCGCAGCGTTCCGGGCCGATAGGCGGTCGGATAGGCGCCGCGCCTCTGCAGCTCCGGTACGAGCAGGTCGACGACGTCCTCAAAGCTCTCCGGCGTCACGGCATAGGCAAGGTTGAAGCCATCGACATCGGTTTCCTCAACCCATTCCTGGAGAATGTCGGCAACCGTCGTCGGCGAACCGACGATGACCGGCCCGAGCCCGCCGATGCCGCCCCAGCGTGCGATCTCCTCGACTGTCCAGCGCTTCTCCGGATCACCATCCGTGATCGCGTCGATGGCGGCGCGGCCGGCATTGGTCTGGACCTTTTGAACGAGGTCGGTCGGCAGATATTGGCCGAAATCGATGCCGGTCCAGCCGGACATGAACACCAGTGCGCCGTCATAGCTGACATAGCGCTTGTACTCCTCGAACTTCGCTTGCGCCGCCGCATCGGTCTCGCCAACGATGACGGTCTGGAGATTGTAGAAATAGATCTTGCGCGGATCACGGCCGAAGGCAGCGGCGCGCTCGCGGATGTCGCGGACATGGTTCTTCAATATCGTCTTGGTGGGCGCTGCGATGAAAACGCATTCGGCGTTCTGCGCCGCGAAGCGGCGGCCCGGGCCCGACGTGCCGGCCTGATAGAGCAAAGGCGTGCGCTGCGGCGACGGCTCGCAGAGATGGTAGCCGGGAACCTCGAAATATTTGCCCTTGTGACCGATCTCGTGAACCTTCTCGGGATGGGTGAAGATGCGCCTGTCGCGATCGCGCACGACAGCGCCATCCTCCCAGCTTCCCTCGAACAGCTTGTAGAGCACCTCCACATATTCATTGGCGATGTCATAGCGGTCGTCGTGCTGCTTCAGTCCGCCCTGGCCGATGTTCTTGGCTCCGCTCTCCAGATAGGAGGTGACAATGTTCCAGCCGACGCGGCCCTTGGAGTGATGATCGGCGGTCGAGAGCCGGCGGGCAAAGGTGTAGGGGTGCTCGAAAGAGGTCGAGACCGTAATGCCGATGCCGAGATGCTCGGTCGCCAGCGCGATCGGCGCAACGAGCTGCAGCGGGTCGTTGACCGGGATCTGTGCCGCCTGCTCGATCGCATGCTGGAGGTTGCCCTTGTACACATCATAGTAGCCGATGACGTCGGCGATGAAGACGCCGTCGAAGATGCCTCGCTCCAGCGTCCGGCCGAGATGCTGCCAATAGTCGAGATCCTTGTACTGCCAGGAACGGTCGCGCGGATGTGCCCAAAGCCCGGGCGACTGGTGGCCGACGCAGTTCATGTCGAAGGCATTGAAACGGATCTGGCGGGTCATCGTCGGCCTCTGAATCTGGCATCTTCGGAGGCGGGCTTAGTCCATCCGTTCCCCTGCGATTATGCCGATTGGTCGGCGAAGATGGAGGTTATCTATTTTGTTTATGGAATTAATAGAGAAAACTTCTTCCCCGATTGCAGCCATCGCAGGCTTCTTAGCCGCAGGGCTTAGGCCGACCGCAACACGGAAGCGTTCGGCTCTCTGGGGCACCATGCCAATCTTGAACGCGCTGCACAGTCGAGGATGGTCTCAATCCTGCCCTTTGCCACCCACACTGCCTGGTCGCGGAGATGCCCGAAACCGCAGGGGTCATGACTGACGAATAACCGTGCTGGCCTGGTTCTGGAAGCCGCTTCCAGCCAAGCCCAGGATCCTAGCATAGCGTTTCCAGGAAGCTCTGAGAAAGAGCGCATTCCATTCTCGATCAAATCTATCGACTATCTATTCTGACAGCGACATTCGGATCGGCGCCTGTTCTGCGCCTCGGTTCGGCACGACATCACAGGCACGACATCAGGAGAAGATCATGACTGACGAAACGACGAACGGAAGCGACCTTGCGGGATTTGGCATCGGACGGCGCGACCTCTTTAAACTCGGTGCCGCCGCGGGGGCGACGCTGCTCGCTGCCAATGCGGGGCTGATCAATCGTGCCGCTGCCGCGGACGACGTGCCCTCGCTCAAGGGCAAGCGGATCGCCATCAGCACCGCCGGCACCGACCACTTCTTCGATCTCACCGCCTACAACGCACAGATCGATGAGGTGAAGAAGCTCGGCGGCGAGCCGATCGCCGTCGATGCCGGACGCAATGACGGCAAGCTTGTCTCCCAGCTGCAGACCATCATCGCCCAGAAGCCCGATGCGCTCGTCCAGCTCCTCGGTACGCTCAGCGTCATCGACCCGTGGCTGAAGAAGGCTGGCGATGCCGGCATTCCCGTCCTCACCATCGACGTCGGAACGCCGAACTCGATCAACAACAGCACGTCGGACAATTGGGGCATCGGCAAGGACCTGGCGCTTCAGCTCGTCTCCGACATCGGCGGCGAAGGCAACATTGTCGTCTTCAACGGCTTCTATGGCGTAACACCTTGCGCGATCCGCTATGATCAGCTGCGCAACGTGGTCAAATACTATCCCAAGGTGAAAATCCTCGAGCCAGAGCTGCGCGACGTGATCCCGAACACGGTCCAGGATGCCTTCGCCCAGATCACCGCGATCCTGAACAAATATCCGGAGAAGGGCTCGATCAAGGCGATCTGGTCGGCATGGGACGTGCCGCAGCTCGGCGCGACGCAGGCCGTCGTCGCCGCCGGCCGGACCGAAGTGCGGACCTACGGTGTCGACGGCAGCCCGGAAGTGCTGCAATTGCTACGCGACCCCAACTCGCCCGCCTCGGGAGACGTCGCCCAGCAACCGGCCGAGCTCGGCCTCATCGCCATCCRCAACGTCGCGCGCCATCTCGCCGGCCAGAAGCTGCCGCGCGAAAGCTATGTGCCGGCGCTGCTCGCCAACAAGACCAATGTCGATACGGTCACCAAGACCCTCGGCCTGAGCTGATCGAACGATATCGCCCCGGCCCGAAGCGTCTACCGCTTCGGGCCGGCTTCGTTCGCCCTTCACACCGCATGCTGGCCAGAGCCCACCCATGACCTCGTCTTCCATCGGGAATGACCCGCTGCCTGCGCCTGCCATCGATCTGCGCAACATCGTCAAGAGTTTTGGCGGCGCCCAGGCGCTCGCCAGTGCTTCGCTGACCGTCGCCAGAGGCACCGTGCATGGCCTGGTCGGCCAGAACGGCGCCGGCAAGTCGACGCTGATCAAGATCATCGCCGGCCTGCACCAGCCCGACGCGGGCACGATCGAGATCGCCGGCAAGCGCCAAACCCGGCTGACGCCGCACGAGGTCGAACGGCTCGGAATCCATTTCATCCATCAGGACCGCCTGCTGGTTCCCAGTTTTACCGTCGGAGAGGCGCTGTTTCTGGGTCGCGAACCGCGGCTGCGCGGCCTGCCCTTTCTCGACCGGCGCGGCATGCAGCGGCGTGCGGCCGAGATCCTGCACGATTATTTCGGCCTGACGCTGCCGGCAGGCGCGCTGATCAGCACGCTCACCACGGCGCAGAAGCAGATCGTCCAGATCACCCGCGCCTTGCTCGACAAGCCATCGGTGCTGGTTTTCGATGAGCCTACCGCCGCCCTTGTCCGGCGCGAGGCCGACATCCTCTTTGCCTTGATCCGACGGTTGAAGGCCGAGGGAATCACAGTCATCTACATCTCACATTACCTGAACGAGATCGAGGAACTCTGCGACCGTGTCACCGTGCTCAGGAACGGTGTCGACGTCGCAACGGTCGATGCTCGGACGACGCCGGCGGCGAAGATCGCCTCGCTGATGATCGAGCGCGACATCGAAGAGATGTTCCCGAAGCGCAGCGTGCCGATCGGCGCTCCGATCCTCGAGGTCGAGCGGCTGTCGGCCGGCGCGAAATTCCGCGATGTCTCACTCACCGTCCGGCAAGGCGAAATCGTCGGCCTCACCGGCCTGCTCGGCTCTGGTGCAAAGGAGCTGGTGCGTGCGCTCTTCGGCCTGGAACGGGCGAGCGGTGGTACGGTCAGGATCGAAGGCGTCCCCGGCCGGCCGCGCTCGCCGGTCGCCGCAGTCGCCCGCCGTCTGGCGCTGGTCCCGGAAGACCGGCGCGGCCACGGCGTCGCGCTCGGCCTCAGCGTCGCCGAGAACTCGACCCTGGCGAGCCTCGCCCGTTTCACCCGCCTCGGCTTCCTCGACCGCGGCGCCGAGCGGGCCGAAGTCGACGGGTTGATCGAGCGCCTGTCGATCAAGACCGCAAGCAGAAGTGCGCTGCTGCGCACGCTCTCCGGCGGCAACCAGCAGAAAGTGGCGCTCGCCAAATGGCTGAGCCGCCAGTCCAACCTTTACATCCTCGACGAGCCGACGGTCGGCGTCGACGTCGGTTCCAAAGTCGAGATCTACACACTGATCGGCGATCTTGTGGCGCGCGGCGCTGGCGTCCTGCTGCTGTCCACGGATCTGCCTGAACTCGTCGGCATCACCGATCGCATTCTCGTCATGTATCGCGGCGCCATCGTGCGCGAATTCAATTCGGCCGAAACCTCGCCCAATGCGGTGCTGGCGGAGGCCACCGGCTCCAGCGAGGTCCGCCATGTCGGTTGAGGCAAGCCTGTCGGCCGGGCCCGAGGTCGCTCCGGGCCTCGATGCCGGTACTCGTGAGGTCCGCCGCCTCGGCGCCGCGCTGGCAACAGTCGCGCTCCGGGCCGGCTCGCTGATCGCCTTCGCCGCCCTGCTCATCTTCTTCGCGGTGACGGCGCCATTCTTCTTCACGCTCGGCAATATCGGCAACGTGCTTGGCCAGTCGGCGATCCTCGGCGTGCTGGCGATCGGACTCACCATCGTCATCATCGGTGGCGGCTCCAATGTCGTCACCGGCGGCATCGACCTCTCGCTCGCCGCCACCATGGGGCTCGCCGCGGCGCTCTATGCAAGCCTGATCCAGGCCGGCTACGGCGACGGCACGGCGGTCATCGTAGCGCTCCTCGCCGGCATTGCTGTCGGCGCTGTCAATGCGATTGCCGTCGTCGTCTTCGGCATCGTGCCACTGCTTGCGACGCTGGCGGTGATGAATGTCGTCGCCGGGCTGGAACTGGTCGTCACGGAGAATACTGTCGTGCCGGCCGCGACCGACTTCCTGTCGGCGCTGTCGTCGAACGGACCCTTCGGCATTCCGACGCTCGGCTATGTCCTCGTCATCTTCGCGGCGTTGGTTGGCGCTGTGGTGCAGTTCACGCCGATCGGGCTCAGGCTCTACGCGGTCGGCGAATTTCCCGAGGCGGCGCGCGCCGCCGGACTGCCGCTGAAGCGCATCGTCGCCGGCTCCTATCTCGCTGCCGGCCTTTGCGCCGGTATCGCCGGCATCCTCTCGGTCGCCTATCTCAGCGGCAGCACCACGGGCGCCGGCGACATGCTGTTGCCGGTGGTGGTGACGGCGCTGCTCGGCCTGGTGTTCTCACGCCGGCTGGTTCCGACCGTCGGCGGTACGCTGCTCTCGACACTGTTCGTCGGTTTCCTCGTCAACGGCTTCCAGCTTCTCAACATTTCGAGCACGCTGGTCAGCGGAGTCCAAGGGGTGCTGATCCTCTTCGTCGTCGCCGCAACCTCCTTGCTGCGCCCTCAGGAGGCCTGACCATGAGCACCGCCGATCTTCCTGCCGCCCCGCGCAGCTTGCCGCTGCAGGCGCTGCTTGCCGGCCTCGTGCGCTACGCCGTTGTGGTATTGCTCGTCGTGGTCTTCGTCTTCTTCTCGCTGACAACGACGACCTTTCTGGCGATTGCCAATCTCGAGAGCATCCTCGTCAACAATTTTACCCTGCTCGCCATCGTCGCCATCGCCATGACCTTTGCGGTTTCGGCCGGCGGCATCGACCTGTCGGTCGGCACCGCGGTCGATTTCTCCAGCTTTGCCTTCGTGTCGCTGGTGCTCGCCGGTCAGCCGATTTGGCTGGCGGCGTTGGCCGGGCTTGCCGGCGGCACGTTGGTCGGGCTGTTCAACGCCGTCCTCATTGCCGGCATCGGCATCACGCCCTTCCTGGCGACGCTCGGCACGCTCTTCATCGGCCGCAGCGTGCAGCAACTCCTCACCAATGGCGGCAATCCGGTCTATCTGCCGCAAACCGGCATTCCCGAAGCCTTCCACTTCATCGGCCATGGCAGCCTCGCCGGCATTCCGGTGCCGCTCGTCATCGTGACGCTGCTTATCCTCGCCGCGGCCGCCGTGCTCTCACGCAGCCGCTTCGGCCGCGTCGTGCTGTCGATCGGCGTGCAGACGAGCGTGCCGCGCTATTCCGGGTTGACGGTCTCGCGCCATGTCGCGCTCGTCTATATCGTCTGCGGCCTGGTGGCATCGATCGCGGGGCTGGTCCTCACCGCGACCGTGACGGTCTACATCCCCTCCTCCGGCAACGCATTCCTGCTGAACGCAATCGGCGCCACCTTCATCGGCACGACGCTCAGCCGCGAGGGCCGGCCCAACGTGCCCGGCACGGTTCTCGGCGTCCTGCTGCTGAGCATCGTCGCCAATGGCTTGCTTCTGACCGATCTCAGCTTCTACTGGCAACAGGTCGGCACCGGGCTCTTGATCTTCATCGTGCTTGCCGCCAGCTTCCTCAACCGCCGGACACGGGCCGGCGCCTGACCGCCACCGACCCTCGGCTCAGGTCAGAATTTCATCGTGATGGTCCAGCCGTGAATGGAAACGATGTCGCGGCCTTCCTGCGCTTGTCTGCCACTGGCTAAATATTCGCGGTCGCGTTGTTCGTCCAAATCCATTCGTCCGGCACGCATTTCGGCAAAATGCCAAAAGGCGCAACGCCGTTGCAATAAGCGTCGCGTTTTTAAAATCCCCTTTGTTTACTTAGTAGACTTTCGTACCACCACCAGGCGGCAATCGCGCCACTTGGGGGTTTCCGGCGGACGACTTCCACTTCGTCTGACGTTGAAGGCCGCAGGCTGTGATGTGAGGCGGGCGCCGGATTGATCCGGCGCCCGCCTCACATCTGAGATTCCGATCTCCAGGCGGCAGGCCAGCCTACCTCTCCCGGAAGGCGCGTTGGAACGAATCCATCAAGGGCTTGGCCAGGTAGGCCAGAAACGTCCGTTCGCCGGTCGAGATGAATGTTTCGACCGGCATACCAGGATAGATCTGCTCGGGCTTGACCTGCGGCGGCAGCTTGGCGGCCATCCTAAGCCGGACGGTGAAGTAAGGCAGCCCCGTGCTGGGTGTTATCAGCCGGTCCGCCGAAATATAGAACACCTTTCCGGGCACTTTCGGCGTCGTACGCGTGTTGAGCGCCGTGAACATCATATTTGCGTCCTGCCCCACTCGGATTGAGTCGATATCTTCGGGCTTTATCCTTGCTTCGACTATGAGCTCGTTCGTGGTCGGCAGAAGCTCCATCGCCACCTCCCCAGCACGGATGACGCTGCCTTGGGAATTGTAGAGCGATCTAACGATGATGCCGTCCACCGGCGCCCGGATGGTCGTCCGGTCCAGGACCGATCGACCAGCGTTGATTTGTTCCTCGAGATCCGCGACCTGCGCCCGTGCTTTGTTCAATTCCGTAACGGCATCCTCGACCCGGCTGGTTGTAAGTCGTTCAATCTGCTGACGCGCTTCCACAGTCTGCGTCGCCGAGCTAGCGATCTGCGCTTCCAGAGACCCTGCCTGGCCTACCAACTCGGCGGTGCTGCGCAGAAGATCGGTATATTCCGAACGATTTGTGAGTCCTTTTTCCAGCAGGTCTTTTTTTCGCTCCGTCTCCCCGTGAACGATCGCAATTTGATTTTCCGCTGCCTTCTTTTGAGCCCTTAGCCCGACAATCGCGTCCTGGAGGGCCGTTACCCTTTGCTTCAGAATCCCCTGTTCTGCGGCATAGCGCGCCAACCGAGCCTGAAACTCCTTATTTTGCTCTCCGAAGACATCGCTGTATTCGGAAGCGTCTGAATAGGCTCCGAGATCGCTGGACAAGACAATTTTCTCGAGCCCGTCCCGCTCTGCCTCAAGCCGCGAAATTTCAGCTTTTTGGGCAACCCATTGCGTGAGAACGCGGTTGAGCTGGGACTGCGCTACCGTCGGATCGAGCACAATCAGGGCCTGGCCCCTTGAGACCCTGTCGCCCTCTCGGACCTTGATGCTGCTGACCACGCCTCCTTCGAGGTGCTGGATCATGACATTTTGCCCTGCTGCCGCCACCACTCCGGGCGCAATAGTGGCTCCGGAAATCGGTGCCGTGGCTGCCCAGAATCCGAAGCCGAGCACGAAAACGGCCACGCTTGCATATCCCGCCAGCGTAATCCGATCTGTGCGTGTATCGACGTCACGTTGCCAGCGATACGTATTGGCGCCCGTCTGGATGATTTGGCTACGAACCGTCATTGGCGACCTTTATCTCCACGCGTGTAGGTGACGGGAAAGGCACCACTCCTTCGCTGTCACGGGACTGGGAAGCYGTGGGCGATCTGGCTTGCCCCTGTCGCTCGGCAAGTTTGTCGAGCACGTCCTTGGTCGAACCATAGATCTCGACCTGGCCATTGCGCAGCATAAGTATGCGATCGCATCTGGCTGCGAGGGACGGTCGGTGGGTGATGACAAGCACGGTGGTTTTTCGTGAACGCGCCTGGATGATCGCGCGCACGAGCGCGGCTTCGCCATAAGAATCGAGATTTGCATTGGGCTCGTCGAGCATCAGGATCTTGGGATCGCCGTAAAAGGCGCGCGCAAGGCCAATGCGTTGACGCTCCCCGCCTGAGAGACGAACGCCAGCGGGGCCGATCACAGTCGAGTATCCGTTCCTCTGCCCCAGGATGAGCTCATGCACCTGCGCCTGCTGGGCCGCCCGGACTAACTTTTCGTCGGCTGCATCAGGCTCAAAGCGCGAAATGTTCTGGGCGATTGTTCCTGGGAAGAGTTCGACATCCTGCGGAAGGTAGCCAATATGATGGCCGAGTTGCTCGGGATCCCAGTTTCGAATATCGCCGCCATCGATGCGGATCGCGCCAGAACGGGGTTGAATGGCACCGACGATAAGCCGCGCCAGCGTCGATTTTCCGGCTTGGCTTGGGCCGACGATGGCGACGGTTTCTCCAGCGGGGACCTCGAAGGTTACCCGCTTTATGAGCGGCAGCGCGCCGTCGGCCGATCCAGGAAGATGATAAACTATCTGATCCGCGCTCAATGCTCCCTCAGGGGCCGGCAACGCTATGTTTTCCTGCTCGCCCGATCCGGATCGGGAAGCCGAAAGCCTCTTCCATGCAAGATTGGCGTCGGTGATCTGCCGCCAGCTTCCAACGATTTGATCAAGAGGTTGCAAAGCGCGCGCGGAGATCATCGAGGACGCAAATATCATCCCGGCGGTCATCTCGTTGTGCAGAACCAGATAAGCGCCGACGCCCAGTATCGCGATTTGCAGTACCGATCGCGTGGTGCGAGACACACCGCCATAGAATGCGTTGATGCGAGCGACCCCATCCGAGGCGTGCAGCGAGGCGGAAAAGCGGGCACCCCAGAACTCTATCGCGTTGGACACCATGCCGAGTGCACGGACCGTTTCGAAGTTTCGCGCGAAGGCCTGCGCCGAATTCATTGAGGCATTGAGATTCTCCGCCGCCTCCTTACCGGGCCTCGAACTCGCGACCTGATTCAGCACGGCGATGGACACCATGAGAACCGCTCCGACGACAGTTACAAGGAAGAGCAATGGGTGGATGAAATAGAGGAGGCCCACGAAGATCGGCCCGAAAGGAAGGTCGAAGAGAAAAAAAATTGTTCGCGAAGCGATGAACCCCCGCAGCGTGGCCAAGTCGCGCAAGGCCTGGACATCGCCGAGCCCAGCGCGGGGGCCGCTCATTGCGGCGAGAAAAGACGATGCACCCAACGCAACATCGAGCCGTGCGGCGAGCCGGCTCGCATATATCCCCCGAACGACCTCGAGCACTCCGAAGAGCAAAAGTGACGAAAGCGCAAGTAAGGTCAGGTAGGTGAGAGTATCCAGATTGGCCGCGGGCAAAACGCGATCATATACCTGCAGCATGTAGAGGGGCAGAATTAACACCAGGGTGTTCATCACCGCGGAGAAGAGGCCCATTTCGACCACGCTCCTCGATAGCACCCTTCTGTTCGAATAACTGGGCATCCGAATTTGCGCCCCGAACAATCGATCACATTAGACAAACTTCATATATCATGCGTAGTTCTCATGCTATCGGTTGCGCATCTTTTGATGGCCATAGCAAAGACGGCCGGCGCCGCCGAGACCGCACATGGTGAAGCCCTTGAGACTCTGCTGAGGATCACAAAGCATGAGCATCGTGGGCGCGATAGCGCCCGTAATGAGCGGGTCTTGAGGATCCCAACTGTCCCTGGAGCTGCTCCCGCACTCGCCCGCGACACCTTTGCCTCCCTTACCGGGCTGACCGAGCTCGCGCTACTTCTGGGGCGCATTGCTCCAAGCCGGCGTTCGGATATTCGATTTCAGCCCACCATGTACCGCCTTCAAACTCCTTATCGTTGACGATGTCTGGGCGAGCTTGGTTCCGCCGCGCCACGTACCGGGCAGCGACATGCGCCTTCACGCTGGATGCGCAAGTCAGCTTAAGAGCCATGCGCATTCCCTGTACAGCTTACAGCCCGCGTGCAACCAGCCAAACAGACACTAGCCGGGTAAGTGGTCCGATGATCACGCCAGCCCAGGTGGTGGCGTGCTCTCGGCTGTCTTTGCATTTTAGACGGATCATATTTTGGACTTCAGAGCAACCAAGTGGCGTCAGGATCCAGCTGTTAAGCTGGGACGATCTCCTCCACATTGGGCTGTTGTCGCCCGCGCAGCTAATCGGGATATTGAGACGATCCGCCTTCCGAAGCAGTCGCCGCGTTTTTATCTCCGCAATCTGTTCATAATACAGGAACGTTTCCCAATAATGTCGGTACTCAGCCTTTTCCCGCTCCATAGGCGTGCAAGCATTTGCCAGGTCGACGTCATAGGCGTGGTCGAGTGTCCTGATGGTTCGCCGGTACACGTCAATTTCCAACAACTCTTTGATTTGTAAGGGTATCATACGGCTCCCCAGCCTGCGTAAAACGCAACGCTACGACCTCATATGGCATTCAGTCCATTCCACTACTTGGATGAGCCCACAGCGCAAAAGAACTAGAATGCCGAGGCTTCTCGGGCGAGGAGCGGCGTTCCCCGTGAGGGATTCTTCAGCAGTTGCTACCGCTGATCAGGGAGCGTGAATTGGTCGGTCGCCCGCGTCTCCTGATCGGCGCGGACCATCTCACCGGATTGGAATTGGACATGACAAAAATTGTTATCGAAAAGAAAGCTCACCAAGGCGGATGGCGGCCGAACAATCCCCGATATCAGCGGGCACCACCGATAGGATTAATTGCGTCTCTGCTAATACTCCCTGTAAAATTGACCGTGCGGGTGCGTAACCTAAGCCCGCTGCAGTGGCCGGTGCGGTCCTCACGTCCCCGGAGGCCTGCCCCCCCCGCACCGGCCATTTCCCTTACGCTCTGGATGGGCGGCGAGCGATCGGGGATTGATCCAATGACTGGTGCGCAACGAAGCTCGCCTGATGGGCCAACGGCATAGTCAGCCGCTTAGCAAGAGAGCTTGTCGGATCGCCGAAGCACTACCCACGAGGGAGCGCCGGTCGGGCGGTTGAGACCAGCATTACGCTTGACATCAATTCGAAATGTAAGACGGATCAAATCCGGCTGTCTTGATTAGTCCCGCATGGTCATGCAATTCGACCACACCATTGCGGAACGAAGCCAATCCGCTTTCCCGCAAATCCTTCAACACGCGACTTACATGCACAGCCGAAAGCCCCAACGCGTCGGCCAGTTCGGCCTGCGTCAGCGGGCATTCAAAGCGGTCCGGATAGGTCGTTGCTGATCGATGTGCGCGGCAGGCCAGTTCAAGAAGAAAGTGAGCTGTGCGTTGCACAGATCCCCTTCTACTGACTCCGGCCAGATGTTCCGTAATCCTGGAGTACCGCCTTGCCTCAGCCAGCAGGATAGTCTCGCAAATGGCCTGCGGATAGCGCGACAAACAAGTATGGACAGGACCGATCAACTCGATCGCAGTCACATCGGAAAGAGCCGTTACCGTCTCGCCTCCATCTCCGCTGAACTCAATCAAGGCAATTTCGCGAGGAAGCGCAAGATCGACGATGACACGCGAGCCGTTCGGCAATGTCCTGACGAATGCGGCCCATCCCGCAGTCACTACCAGGATAAGGGATCTGGCCTGATGTTCGCGTGCGATCGTCGTGTTCGCTGGATAAAGGCGGCGCACAGCTCCCGGCAGTACAGAGAATCCCCTTTCCCAACTCGCGTCAGCAAGCGTAGGTCCCCTCGCTAGCTTAAAAGCCTGTTTTGATAAATCCATTTTGTCCTAATAGCCCCACCCATGATCGCCCCTTCGATCAACCTGAAGCTGCAAACCATAAACTGGACGAAAAGTTCCCTCTTTCCTTTCAGCCAAATGGCGTTGCAGCCTACCACTGTTGGGTACAGCCTTACCACGTTTGGGTGGATCCGTCGCGGCGCTCTGGCACGAAACGCCTGCCAGGGGAATCGCGCACTTTCGTCCCCCGCTCGCAGCGAGGTGACCATTGGGATGAAAGTCTACCAGCGCTGGTCATCTCGAAGGCGGCTCCTAAAATCTAGCTACCGGAATGGCCTCAGCTACTCTCCCTGGGACTTCCGGCAGCCACCGATCGCTCGCTTTCGAACAACTTTTCTAGGCCGCGCCCAGCGAACTTCAGCCGATTAAAGCCCTCGCGAAACAGAACCGCTCAAGTTGATAGCAGCCCTGTTTGACGCTTTTCTGAAAGTCCGTCGGGTACCGCGGGTCGAGCTGAAGCCGGAATAGCCAATCCCACTCGCGGATCGGGAGCCTGCAATTCTTGCCAAGACGGGCCGGCGATCACCCGGGTATCTCTTTCGAGACCCTCCGTTGCGCCGGTCGAAACGATTTGCTCCTTTGGCTTGGCTGCCGACTTCCGGCGTCGCAGGGCACGTTTGGCGTTGTAAGTCTGCCATCTTTCTTCGGCCACCTCCAGGTCGTCGAGTGCCGATATGACCGATGCAAGGCGGTTTTCGACTTGGGCAAGTCGCTTCCAGGTGGAAAGCAACGCAACTGAAACCAGCAAACTGTAGGCCAAAACGACAACGGCTGCTCCTGCGGGACTTTCGATGCCGAATACAATCAAGGCCCCGGCGCCAATAAAAAAGGCAAGAGCCCCGTAAACCAGCAACCGGCCCCTATTCAGAAGAAGCATCAACGGCCAGGTTGCAGACAGCATCAGAATGGACAACGGTCTGCTGACCGCCCAATCCACAAGCCCCGGAACAACGTCACTGTAAGTATCCATATCAACCTCAGGCTGGACGAGGCCGGCCGCTTGCTCGGCGCCTGGGAGCGTAGATTCTCCTGCGCGCCCGATCGTGGTCGGTGGTGGCGTTCTAGACCCTCCCGGAAGAGCGACAGATTTCCCGGCGAATGTCCTAAGGTCTGAAAGGCTTGTCGGGTAGACCAGATCGACCTTTAGCCGATTTACTACTCAATAATGGTAATGGCGACGGTGTCCGCGAAGCTGTTATGTTTCGGACTGGCCGGCGATGCTACCGGTCGTCGGGCGGGAGCGATTTGGACATGTCGAATGGCGGGGACGAACCCTGTCACGTGTTTTCATTGCGCTTAAAGAGGCGGTTGCCCGAATTGTTTTGATGTGAAGCAAATTCAGCCGACGCTGGAGGGGCGGAGTTGCGCCGCTGATCTCAAGGATTCGGAAATGGCAAGTCCAACTGACAATCCGATCATAACCCGAGAGTTGCTACCGCTGGACGTGAGGGAAATCCTTGATTTCTTTCTCCGTCGATGGAAGCTTGTGTGCAGCATTGCAGTGATCACCTTCGGCATATTTGTGATTGCCGCCTATGTGCTTCCGCCATCGTATACAGGGGTTGCACAAATCTTACTCGATTCCCCAATAGACTATATGACTCCGCAGGATTATTCCAATTCCGATTTTGCCGACAATTCGACATTCGTCGAAAGTCAGATTGCGGTTCTGAGATCCGCATCGCTCCTTCAGAAGGTCGTCGACAGCGAAAAGCTGACGGAGGATCCCAAGATCGGGTTGGGGGCATTAGGATGGCTGCAACGCGCGCTCGGAGTCTCGCGTGTCGGGATGGCGGATGTTATTGAGATTTCAGTGACCGCTTACGACCCAGGAAAAGCAGCCTCCCTGGCGAACGCAATATCCCAGGCTTATCTGGCTGATCGCGTAAGGTCTCGCTACGAAGGGGCCAGGAAAGCGTCCACATGGCTCAGTGAGCGGGCCGCATCCCTGCGAGCGGAACTGAGCGTTTCGGAACAAGTCGTCCAGAAGTTTCGGATCGATCACAATTTGTTGGCGACGCCTGCAGGCAGTTTGACTGACCAGCAGCTGTCCGAATTGAATATCGCGTTGATTAACGCACGCGCCGAACTGTCGGAGAAACGGGCGCAATTTCAACAAGTTGACAAATTGCAGACTAGCGGCGGCGACATCCAGTCGATACCGGACGTACTGCAATCCGTGGTGATCAGCGCACTTCGGGCTCAGCTCTCTGGAGTGACACGACGGGAAGCCGACCTCAAATTGAAATATGGTGATCGGCATCCGGATGTCATGACTGCTCAGGCAGAGCGGCGCGACATCGAGGGACAGATTGCCGCCGAAGTCCAGCGTCTCATCGGCAATCTGAAGAATGAAGTCGATGCCGCAGAGGCCCGGGAAGCTTCTCTGGCTCGAGCCTTGGATTCAGTATCCAACCGGTCCGAAATCGAAGGTCAGGTCGGCGTTCAGTTGCGCGATCTGGAGAGGATTGCCGCCGCGAACAAGGAACTCTTTGAGACATTCCTGTCACGCGCCAAGCTCACCGAGGAGAAGTCCACCCTCCTCAACAGCGGCGTGCGTGTGATCACCGACGCGGGTGTTCCGGATTCGCCGAGCTTCCCGAATAGGCCACTTTTTGCGGCCATGGGACTTGTCCTCGGCCTCTTCGTCGGGGGGGCCGGCGCCGTTCTTCGTGAACTTTTCGCTTCCGGCTTCATGGCAAAGAAGCAGATAGAGGACGAGTTGGCCGTTCCTGTTCTTGCGTCCATGCCACGTATGCCGGGCTGGTCGAGAGACGCCCAGTCGCAGGCCCAGCCTGTGGCCTATCTCGAACGCAGACCACTATCCAGGTATAGCGAAGCCGTGCGGCGGCTTCGTCTGGGCATCGAGGCGACACCGGACCTGGTCCGATCCCCCCGCCTCATGCTGGTGACATCGGCGATGCCCGGCGAAGGGAAGACAACCCTGGTGTTGAGCCTGGCGTGCTCCGCCGCGGCCGACGGCGAACGGGTTCTGGTCGTTGATGCGGACTTGCGGCTTTCTGCTGCCACGGCCTTCTTCGGCATGGCGGATAAGGTCGGATTGGTCGACGTTCTGACTTTGCCGATGAGGGCTGCAAACGCAATTCATCGGGACGAACGCTCGGGGATTTCCCTCCTGCCCGCCGGTGCAAGGACACGGAACCCGCCTGCCCTTCTTGCTTCCGCGCGAATGCGCTCGGTCCTCGACGAGCTTCGCGGGAGATTCGACACGGTGATCATTGACGCACCACCTGTTGGACCTGCGGCCGATGCCTCGATCCTAGCGAGGTATGTCGACAAAGTCCTCTTTGTCGTGAAGTGGCGTGAAACCTCGCGCGAGGCCGTTGCCGAAGGAATTCGCCATCTTGGCGGCCGGTCCAAGATTGCCGGCATCGCCCTGACAATGGTGGAGGAACCAAAGCTGCCGAAATATGGCCGCTACACGTCCTTGGAAAGTAGTGTTTCTGACAGTTACTACCTCAACTAGAGAAAATATTTAGCCATGCAGCACGCTGACTCATCTCATATTCGCTCTCTCGAGCCGGTCGGAAACATTCACCACGGGGACGCCGCGCGCTGGTGCGTGGTCCAGACGCACCAACATTCGGAGAGCTTGGCGGAGCGGCACCTGTTGTCGCAAAACTTCCAAACCTATCTACCCATGCGAAGACGAACCGTCCGGCACGCGCGCATCGTCAGAACCGTCTCCAGTGCGTATTTCGACTGCTATCTGTTCGTCTCGCTGGCTGTTCATCAGCAGAGTTGGTACCCGATCAACTCGACCGTCGGCGTCCGAAAACTCGTGATGAGCAAAGGAATGCCGATACCGGCGCCATATGGTGTGATTGAGTCTTTGATCTCAGCAACCGATGACGACGGTATTTTGCACCCGGACATTCTATTGATGCCAGGTCAAAGAGTTAGGATAATAGATGGACCGTTTTCGGACCAGCTTGGCATTCTTGATCATGTCGGCAGTGCTGGAGCGGTCAGAATTCTCCTCGATATTATGAACCGGTCGATTCCAATTACGATCGACCGGGATAAACTTTCAGCAATTTCTTGAAGTCTATGCGTTAGTTTTCACCTAACAATTTTTGTGCGGAAGATGTCGAGACCATCGGGCAAGGAGGGACGAATTGGCACCCAATTCACCTTCGATGCGGCAGCTTGAAAAGCCGACATCCGAGCCTGCAGTCGCCATTGAGAACATTGGATGCTTCGTCTCACCGAAGCCGCCGCCAATGGATGGATGTGGTGCCAATTCGATGACTTTCCGGCGACGATCCGCGATTGACTCTCGATGCGATCAACTGGGGAAACCTCTTGCAACTTTCACGGAAATCCAAACCCGGGAGCCACCGTCCCGCAGACCCTGGAGCGCCTCGGGATGGCCTGCAGCCGCAACAATATCGTCGCTGGGCTCCAGAGGCCAAGGCAAGCATGCTGGCCGAAGCGTTGACGCCGGGGGCGAATGCTCCAGCGCCAGCCAGAGTGATTGGCGCAAGCCCGTCAGGTAGCAAAGCAGATGCAGATCTTACACAAACCGACGGAAGCGCCCCCATCCTGCCCCTCAAGACGGTGCCGTCCCTGCCGATCGCCACAGAAGTGTTTCGAGCATTCAATGCTGGCGGTCTGAGGTACGGAATAATTCAGGATCTCGCATCCCTGCAATACGGTCTTGCGGGCCGGGACGATCTGGATATCCTTCTGGACAAACACGACTACCCAGCCTTCTGCTCGATCGTGAGCAAGCTGCACGGCTGTCGCAGCGTGAGCCTGTCCTGCTACGACAATGTCTGCGCCGGCCGAGAGGACTGGTTCCTGCCCGACTTTTCGCATGGCCGCTATCTCCATCTCGACATGCATATCGGGGTCCGGGTCGGCTGGGAGTTTCGCAAGCGATATCCGGTATTCGATCATGCGGCGATTACACGATGGGAGTCGATTTGCGTGGACGGCGTATCGATCCCGGTCGTCTCTCCCGAAGACGAGATTCGGATAGCAATTGCTCGCTTCGCCTTTCGGGCCTGGGCACTGCCTTGGAGACAATGGATCACCATCGGGAATGGTTGGAAGGACCAATTTGCACGCCTGCCATTTCCGTCAGGCGAGCAAGGCTTGCATGTCGTGGAATACACGCTTGGCGGCGGGAGAATCGCGAGCTGCAGGCTTTTGCAAAGCGCCGGCGGTCTGGTCGTCCACCGCGGAGATCTTGCCGGACTGCGGCGTTCAATCCGGCAAATGTGCGGCTTCACGGGACGTTACGGAGTAGCCGACGCCGGCGTTCATTTGGCCCGCAAGACCTCGTATCTCGCATTGAGATCCCTTCAGCGATTGATGCCCGGCAGATTTCCACCAAAGAGACGGCCTGCGGCTGGTGGCCTTGTAGTGGCGCTCATAGGTCCCGATGGCATGGGAAAGAGCACTCAGGTTGATCGGCTGACACGGACATTTCGATGGAAATTCGGGTGTGCGCAAGCATATGTCGGAATCGGAGACGGCAATGGCTGGTGGCTTCGCAAAGCGTTGCAGACTGTGGTTTTTCCCCATAGACGCCGCCTTAAGTCCTTGGCCCAGCAAGGTGGCAACAATTCCACTAGCCGAAATTGGTCGAAGGGAGGAGTCGCTGCTGCCGCGTTGGCATTGTGGGCAGTTTTGATCGCGTTTGAGCGATACGCTGTCGTGAAACGTGCACATCGATGGGCGACGCGCGGCCTGATCGTCATTTGCGACAGGTGGCCGCAAGCGCTCGGCAGGGGATATCTGGACGGGCCAACCATCCCACCACACCTGTTCAGCGTCCCAGGCTTGTCAGCTCTCGCCCGGCTGGAGCAGAGCCTCTATCAGAAGATGGCAGAATGCCGGCCACACCTCACTATGCACCTGGTTTCAGATTTTGCCGTCTCCGAGCAGCGAAAGCCGGGAGAAATCAGGAAAGAAGCGTTTGATGCGCGGCTATCGCTGATGGCGGAACTGCGAGCCAAGGACAAGAACATCCAAACCATTGACGCGAGCGCCGGCATAGAGGCGGTCGGGCGGGAACTGTTCAGGCATATCTGGCTGTCTTTGTGAGAGGCAGGGCGGGCGGCTCATCGGCCAGTATCCCCAACAGACCCTGACGCGCGCCTTCCGCCATCGCGAATCGACTGGTGTTCCCTGCTAGGCGGCGGAAAGGCCACCGAACGCTCGCGCTCGATGGCGGCGCGCCGCTAGAGGCCGTTTTCATCCCGGGATCGGCATGGCGCTCTGACTTGAACGAGCCAATATGGCTCTGTTTCGGACGAGCACCTGTCCCACCCGGCCCGCAGCGTCAAGCATTGAGGGAGGTTGCCATGTCCGACACCATACGCAGGACCGGCAGTTGCCTATGCGGCGGCGTGCAGTTCTCGGTCCGCGGTCCGCCGCTCCGCATTGGTCTTTGCCATTGTAAGGATTGCCGCAAGGCCGGCGGCTCGACCTATTCGGCCTTTGCCATCTGGCCGCGCGATGCACTCGAGAAGACGGGCCTCGTCAGTTCCTATGGCATGCGCAGCTTCTGCCCGACCTGCGGCGGCCGCGTCGCTCGGATCGACGACAACGAGGCTGAAGTGATGATCGGCAGCCTCGACCTCGCGCCGACCGATCTCGTACCCGAATATGAATTGTGGATCTCAAGACGCGAAACCTGGCTGCATGCCTTGCCCGGCACCGAACAGTTCGAGCATGACCGGCCAACGGCGCACAACGTCGAAGTGCCGACGCCGAGGTCGTTGTCGGACGTCGATGCGGCCGCGTGAATTTGATTTTGCACTCAATCTTCCACCCGGACGCGCCGCCGCCGGATTTCAGGTCCCCTGGAGGTATTGGCAAATGAAGATCGTTCATGTGCTCACACGACTGCTTCGGGCAGGTTCCGAAGAGAACACATTGGCCTGCTGTCTAGCTCAGGCGCGGCACGGCCACGAAGTGCTTTTGGTCCACGGCGAGGAGTACGACCCGAGTTTGCGGACGTCCGTTGCCCAAGCCGTTCGGGTAGTGACGCTTGAAAAACTCATCAACTCCATTTCGCCATCCCGTGACATTTCTGCGTTCGGGCAACTCACTCGCCTTATGCGCGATTGGCGACCTGACATCGTGCATACCCATCAAAGCAAAGCCGGTATCGTCGGCCGGCTTGCTGCCAGGGAAGCCAATATTCCTTGCATCATCCATGGCGTGCACATTTTGCCTTTCGTGCATGTTGGCAACGCGCAGAGGCTGATATTTCTGGGCGCCGAACGCCTGGCCGCGAAGTTCACACAAGCTTTCATCGATGTCAGTCAGGCTATGCGCGACATTTGCGTCGCCAATCGTTTGGGCAGCGCCGATCAGCACCACGTCGTCCACTCCGGCTTCGATCTGCCACGCTTCGCGAACGCGCAATGGCCGCAAGAAGCGCATCTGCTCCTGGGGACGGCTGCCGGAGAGCCTAAGCCACCGGTGATCCTGATGCTGGCCGCACTGGAACCGAGAAAACGCCATGTAGAGTTCATTGAAACATTTGGGCAAGTCGTCGACCGAATTCCGAACGTGCGACTGATCCTGGCCGGTGAAGGACCGGCGCGGGCCACTATTGAATCGGCGATTGAACGATCCCCGTTCGCAAACAACATTCGCATGATCGGATACCATAGCGAGCCTGAGCGGMTGATCAATCTAGCAGACGTGTGTGTGCTGACGTCGATGCGAGAAGGACTGCCTCGCGTCATGATGCAGTATTTGGCGGGCGGTCGAGCCAGCGTGGTCTCGCATCTGCCGGGAGTGGAAGAGGTTGTGAAGCATGGCGTGAATGGAATTGTGACGCCCGCAGAAGACGTTGGCGCCGCAGCGGCTGCGATCGCCGACCTTCTCCAAAATGAGCACTACCGCACTCGACTGGCTGATGGCGCGAAACTCACCGACCTTTCATCCTGGGGGCTGGACGCCATGTGCGACAGGGTCGAGCTGATTTATCAGTCCGTTCTTGAGTCGGCCCTTTCAGCCGCAAGGCCAAACGACGTTCGAATCCGCGATGGCCGCGCCAAGCAAACCTTGGGACTGCACGGATTCTGATCCCTTTTGCTCGTTCGACCGAGAGCGGATTTCCAAGGCTTACTTCTCGAACCCACAAATACCCTGCTGTCACGCACCAGCCGACGAATGTCGATTGGTCTTGACGGCAAGCAAGACAACCGGAGTACAACGATGTGTGCTGACCAGCAATTTCCTTCCCAGCCTTTGCGAATGAAGGATTGGGGCCGACGGCTTTTTCCCAGATCCGAACCAGCGGCCGGCCGTATGCTCGCAATGATTGGTGGCCTCGCCATTGCCTTTGTTCTGCTCACGGCAGACGCATCCCGTGCCGATGGATATACATTCGACACCGGCGATGTCCTGCGGGTAACCGTGATTGGCGAGGAATCCTATCCGCTGGAAGTCGTGGTCGATGATCGGGGCTCGATATCACTTCCCATGCTGGGCGATATCCAAGCGCGCGCCCTCACCACCGTTGCCCTTTCGCAGGCCATTCAGCGTGCATTTCAGCAGCAGAAGCTCATCCTCGAGCCCTTTGTGAAGGTGGAGATCGGTCAGTACCGGCCATTCTTTATTTCCGGAACGGTGGCTCATCCTGGATCGTACCCGTTTCAACCCGGAATAACGGTTCGCCATGCACTCACCATAGCCGGCGGCTTTCGGGCTACCGTCGTGGGAAACACGGAGCCGGCCCTGCAAATAGCTGATCTGCGCAGCGCACGCGCAGGTCTGGCGATCGAAGAATATCGTCTGAAGGTTCGGCTCGCCCGGCTTCAGGCGGAAAGCCGGGCGGACAAATCCTTCGTTGCTCCGGCGGATCCGCCGGTCGAGTTTGGCGGACACTTGATTGCCGACATCATAGCGTCCGAACAAGCGCAACTGGACGCCYGCCTTACCGCATATCGGGACGACATTTCTTACCTGGATGTCTCGTTGGATCGGGCCCGGAAGGAAGTTGATATGGTCGCTGCCACGCGAAAAGAGAGGGAAAAGACCGCGAACATTCAACTTGAAGAACTGCAGTCTGCCCGGTCGCTGCGGGAAAAAGGTCTGATAACCAACTCGAATGTCATGACGGCGGAAAGAGCCCATACGAGCTATCGCGCCGAACTTGCGCAGACCGAACTGCAGCAGGAGCAAGCGCAGCAGGCGATGCTGAACTCGGAGAGCGAGCTGAGAAAAAAGAAGCAGAGTTATGAAATGGACTTGATCTCACAAACACAGGATACGCAGGTCGAGCTGGGAAAAGTTCAAAGTCAAATAAGGTATGTTGCCGACAAGCTTCTCTTTATCTTCACATATGGCGAACAGAGGACCTTCGACGACCTGCAAGGCTCTGTGAAGATTTTGATTTTCCGGCGCGACCAGAAAGTCGCCCACGACATCGTCGCCGATGAAAACACGGAAGTCAAAGCTGGCGACGTCATCGAGGTTTCGCTTGTGGCCAACAAGGGGTTCTACGCACCGGACACGTTGGGAACAATAGCGGCACCAAATGCCGAAGGCCCGGCACTTCAGCCAAGCATTGTCGGCCAATAGCACCAACGGGTGTCCGCTCCATCACTCCGGGCGGCCGATGTCGAAACGGAGCAGAGCGGATACCTCCTCCGTACAGCGGCGCGCCGCAAGACGTTGCGTCGCGCCCAGCGCCGCCTTCCCATCGTCCGATCGCGCATCGCGGGTGCAATCCGCAGCTTGTCGTGCGGATCGGCGCAATCCTGGCTCACCTTTAGCGACGGAGACTTATGATGACAGAAAAAGAGCTGAAACCTCCGATTTTTCTGATCGGCAACTATCGGTCGGGGACCACAATCGCACAAAAATTGATCGGGCTGCACCCCGACATCGTTACCTGGTACGAGCCAAAAACATTGTGGCTATATGCCGATCCGGCGCGGCGTCATGACGAATTCGTCGAAACCGATGCCACCGATAGGGTCGCTCGTTACATTCGCGGCCGGTTCCTCGATTATCAGTCGCGGCACGGCGACCGGCAAATCATGGAAAACACACCTGCCAACGTCTTGCGCGTACCGTTTGTCCACGGGATTTTTCCGGAGGCTATATTTCTCTATATTACGAGGAATCCATTTTCTTACATAAGCTCAATGGAGCTTAAGTGGCAGAGAGCGAAGTCTATCAAGGGACTAATA
>NZ_JBFUGJ010000050.1:0-27003 GCF_056402975.1 Mesorhizobium sp. P3_A9
GCTTCCAGCAAGGGAAATCTCAACCTGCGACCTGCGGCGACTTGCGAAGGACGTCGCTGACCGACAGCCACACGGCAGACACAAGGAAGTAGAAGGCGCCGAAAGCGGCATAAGGTGCGATGGTGGCGATGCCAATCGCCTCCGTGCCGCCCGCCATTTTGACGAAGAAGACCCCAGCCAGCGCCGACTGGGCGCCACTCAGGATCATCGCCCACTGGGCGCCGTTGGTTTTCCAGCGACGTACTGCGGTCAAGAGTTGGAAGAGGCCGGAAAAAGCGGCCCAGACGCCAAAGACCGAGAGCACCGCGTTCATGCTGTGACCGAGCGCGATGGCGACCGCAATCGCGGTGATGATACTGACGGCGAAATTGAGCAGCTGCGAGTTGTTGCGGCTGAGGCCGCCAGTGCGGCGCGCGTCAAGATAGTTCGCGAGCGCGTCCCACGCAGGGTAGGCAACCAGCACGGCGGCAGCGAGCGGTGGGCTGCTTTTCGCGACGGTGAAAGCCGCCGCAACCCAGGCTGCCGATACGGCAAACCGCAGATAATAGTAGCTTTTGAGCCAACCGTTCGATGATGGGGCGCGGCTCTGACCGTTCATTTGTGCAGACATGATGGGGATCTTTCGTTTCAACTACCTACCATCTAGTAGGTAGAACGCTAGTCGTCAAGGCGCCTGAAACCGATCGCCGATCACCTCGACATCTCATTTATGTGATTGGCGCTCGCTTGTGCTTGCTCATCTGCCAATAATAAAAGGTGACCGCTTTACACAGGTTTTCGGCCTGCCTTGAACGGCGGCCTTCAGGCGGGCGGGACTTTGTACGTCTCTCCCCGCGCGGCTGGACAGACAATGCTGGTACCGTTCCTGATCATGTTTCGCGAGGGTGTCGAAGCGGCGCTTATCGTCAGTATCATCGCCAGTTACCTCAACCGCACCGGCCGTGGCGCCTGGATGCCGGTGGTGTGGATCGGCATCTTTTTGGCGCTTGCCTTTTCGCTCGGCGTCGGCGCGATCCTGCAGTTTGCCAGCGTAGAATTCCCGCAGAAGGCGCAGGAGCTGTTCGAGGCGATCATCGGGCTGGTCGCCGTCTGCGTGCTGACCTCGATGGTGTTCTGGATGCGCAAGGCGGCGCGCTCGATCAAGGCGGAGCTGCACAATTCCATCGACGCGGCCTTCGAGACGCCGTCACGCAAGGGCTTCGGCCTGATCGCCATGGTCTTCCTGGCTGTGGCGCGCGAAGGTGTGGAGTCGGTGTTCTTCCTGCTCGCCGCTTTCCAGCAGGAAAACAGTTTTGCACCGCTGGCGGCCCTTGCCGGCGTGCTGCTGGCAGGCGTGGTCGGCTACGGCATTTATGCCGGCAGCGTGCGGCTGAACTTCAGGCGCTTCTTCCGCTGGACCGGCGCTTTCATTCTGATCGTCGCCGCCGGCCTGCTCGCCAATTCGGTCAATGCGCTGCACGAGGCCGGCCTGTGGAACCATGGGCAGCAGATAGTCTTCGACATCGGCGGCCTGCTGCCGATGGACAGCCCGCTGGGCTCGGTGCTCTCAGGCATTTTTGGCTATATCGACGCGCCAACGGTCAGCGAAATCGTCGTCTATATCGGCTTCCTCGTCCCTTCGCTCTGGTTCTTCCTGGCGGATCGGCCGGGCCTGCAGCCGGCAACAGCCACCAAGCACGGACGGCCCGCGACATGAGCGCCACGCCGCAATCCCCCGCACTGCCGCGCATGGCTGTCCGCATCGGCCTGGCGCTTTCCCTGGTGTTGCTGGTCGCTGCCGCCGCCGCCTTCACCTATGCGACACGGGTCGCGCAGAAAGGACGCCATGACGCGTCATCCGCGACCCTGGTGGCGATCACTGAAACATCCTGCGAGCCCAATGCGCTGACCATTGCCGCCGGCCGCCACGTCTTCCAGATCGAAAACCGCTCCGACCGCGCGGTCGAATGGGAGATCCTCGACGGCGTGATGGTGCTTGAGGAGCGCGAGAACATCGCGCCGGGCTTCACCCAGACGCTGGCGACGCGGCTCGAGCCCGGCGACTACGCCATCACCTGCGGCCTGCTCTCGAACCCGCGCGGTCGGCTGCACGTGCTGCCCGCCGCCGATGCCGGCGCGGCCCAAAAGCCCGATCTAGCCGCCTTCATCGGTGCGCTCGCCGAATACAAGGTGTTTTTGGCAACCGAGACCGATGCCTTCGTCCAGGCGGCCGGCGCCTTCGCCGGTGCGGTGAAATCGGGGGATCTGGCGGCGGCAAGGGCGCTCTATCCGCCGGCAGAGACCGCCTATGCGCATCTGGCGCCGGTGTCGCCGCTGTTTTCGGACCTCGACGCGGCGATCGACGGGCGCGCCGATGCTTTCGGCCAGCACGAGGCCGATCCGGCTTTCGGCGGCCTGCACCGCCTCGAATATGGGCTGTTCAGCCAGGGCAGCACGGACGGCCTCGCCCCCGTCGCCGACAAGCTCGGGAGCGACGCGGCATTGCTAAAGAGCCGTATCCACGAATTGCGCATCATGCCCGAAAGCATGGTCAGCGGTTCGGTTGCCATGCTGGAACGGTTTGCGGCTCCGGGACCCGGCTTCGGCGACAGCCCCTACGCGCATGGCGACCTCACCTCCTTCGAGGCTGCGGAGACAGGCGTGCGCAAGGTGTTCGACCTTTTGCGTCCCGTAGCAGTCAAGACCGCGCCCGACATTGTCACGTCGCTCGACAAGGATTTTGCCGTGCTGGGCGACATGATCGCAATGCGCCGCGCTGAAGCATCCGACGCGCTCTCCGATCCCGCCAAGGCCGAGCTCGGCAAGGCGGCGTCAGTACTCGCCGGCGACCTCTCCCGATTGCGTGAAACCATGGACCTCAGCCAATGACAGCCAGGGAAAAACCCCGCGACCCGAATGCGGCCTTCTCACCCTCGCGCCGCTCGGTGCTGATCGGCGCGGTCGCCGGGGCGCTCGCCCCTCAAGCAGCGGTGGCGGCTGCCGCTGGCAGCGTGACCAATGCGCCGGAAAGCGACACGATCGACCAGCGGCAGGCTTTCCATGGCGAGCACCAGCCGGGCATCGTCACGCCACGGCCGGCCGCCGGCCTGGTCGCCTCGTTCGACGTGCTTGCCCAGAACCGTGCCGGGCTGCAGCGGCTGCTGCATACGCTGACCGAGCGCATCGCCTTCCTGATGGAAGGCGGAACGCCGCCCGTGCTCGACCCGAAATTTCCCGCCGCCGATTCCGGCATTCTCGGTCCTGTCGTCACCCCGGACAATCTGACGATCACGACGTCGCTCGGCGCATCGATGTTCGACGAACGCTTCGGCCTGCAGGCGCTGAAACCGAGGCATCTCGCCCAGATGACATCGTTTTCCAACGACGCCTTGCAGGACGAATTCTGCCATGGCGACCTGTTGCTGCAATTCTCGTCGAACACGCCTGACACCAACATCCACGCGCTGCGCGATATCGTGAAGAACACCCCGGACTCATTGCTCCTGCGCTGGAAGCAGGAAGGCTCGGTGCCGGTGCGGCCGCCGAACCCCGGAAAGCCCAAGCAAAGCGCGCGCAACTTCCTCGGTTTTCGCGACGGTTCGGCCAATCCGGATTCCACCGACGCCGAGTTGATGAACAGAATAGTCTGGGTGCAGGCGAGCGGCGGCGAGCCCGCCTGGACGTCAGGCGGTTCCTACCAGGTGGTACGCCTCATCAGAAATTTCGTCGAGCGCTGGGACCGCACGCCGCTGCAGGAACAGCAGACGATCATCGGCCGCCAGAAAGCAAGCGGCACGCCGCTCGAGGGCGGTACGAGCGAGGCCGATGTTCCTCACTTTGCCAACGACCCGCAAGGCAAGACCACACCGCTCGACGCACATATCCGGCTCGCCAACCCGCGCGACGCCGAGGCGCAAAAGCACCTGATCCTGCGGCGGCCCTTCAACTATTCGAACGGCGTCAGCAAATCCAACCAGATGGATATGGGCCTGCTGTTCATCTGCTACCAGGCCGACCTCGAACAGGGTTTTGTCGCCGTCCAGACCCGCCTCAACGGCGAGGCGCTCGAGGAATACATAAAGCCTTTCGGCGGCGGCTATTTCTTCGCCCTGCCGGGCGTGAAGGACGAGCAGGACTATCTCGGCCGCTCACTGCTCGAAATGGCCGCCGGGACACATGCCTGAACTCCGAACCAGCTTCACACTATGAGAGGATATTCCATGAGAAACCATCGCCTGCTTGCGGTCTCCGCCATCGCCCTGCTGACCGGCTTCGCGCCGGCTCACGCCGCCGTTTCGCCGCTTGACCTCGTCCAGCCGATCGCTGACTACAAGCTCTACGTTCAGGGCAAGATCGACACGCTGGTGACCAGCACCAAGGCGTTCACCGAAGCGGTCAAATCAGGCGATCTCGCCAAGGCCAAGGCGCTCTATGCGCCGGCCCGCGTCAACTATGAGACCATCGAGCCGATCGCCGAACTGTTCTCCGACCTCGACGGCGCCATCGATTCGCGCGCTGACGACCATGAGCAGAAGGAGAAGTCGGCGGACTTCTACGGCTTCCACCGCATCGAATACACGCTCTTCAGCCAGAACACGACGGATGGCCTCGGCACGCTGGCCGACAAGCTCAACGCCGATGTGCTCGACCTGCAGAAGCGCGTTGCCGGCCTGACCGTGCCGCCGGAAAAGGCCATAGACGGCGCCGCCGGCCTGCTTGAGGAAGTGGCGTCCAGCAAGATCTCCGGCGAGGAAGACCGCTACAGCCACACCGACCTCTGGGACTTCCAGGCCAATATCGACGGCGCCCAGAAGATCGTCGCTTTGGTGCATCCGCTGGTCGAGAAGGAGAACCCCACTTTGATCAAGACCGTCGACGACAATTTCGCCACCGTCGACGCCATCCTGGCCAAGTACAAGACTGCAGACGGCTACGAAACCTACGACAAGCTGTCGGATGCCGATCGCAAGGCGCTGGCCGGCCCGGTGACGGCGCTGGCCGAGGATCTGTCGAAGCTGCGGGGTACGCTGGGGCTGAACTGAGATCGCCAAGGCAGGAGAGGTCAGCGTTTCGCCGAAACGCTGACCTCTTTATCGCCATGCTCTGACGGAAAATTGTTCCCTCGCGGATCGGGCGACGATCCGCGACCGTTCAACCGCTGACGGGCGAACCTTCTGACGCGTCCGGTAACGAAGCCTCTCGGAGGAACTACCCTACGGTCAGATATATTGTCGTGTAATGGGGCCTGCCGGCTGGATCGATCGCATAGAAAACGGCCTTGTCCTTACCTCTGTATCCGGCGGTGGATCGATAGAATCCTTTAACGCCATTTGACACTTTGCGGGCGCATTTCGACTCGGGCAGCAGTTTGCTGTAGGTATTTTGAACTGTCCCCTCGGAAAGCACCAAGGTACCGTGCTGTGGATATGTACTTATCTTTACCTTCAGGTGTGAAACTGTACAATCTGCATAAATCTCGTCATTTTTATATATGTAGCTATTAACTCCGGATTTTACATTTTTATAAAACATTTTGTAAGACATATGGCTCGCCTGCGCTGGCGTGAAAAAACACGCTGCCAGTATCAGGACGGAAGTACGGCAAAGCATACTTCCATGCGCAAGGATCTTGCCCATTTTTGGTTCTCCCAAGCCAAATATTGACTTGCAGAATTATCATGGACTTCCGCTGCCTCATATTGCTTTCACATGCAATTCCGCCGCCACGACTGGCAGATCTGATCAAAAGCTCGTGAGCTACAGGGGATGCGCGTCATGACGCCTTTAGCGGCGCGCCTATTCTTGGCGCCGTCGAAGTAGCGCATCAGTAGAGCACGGCCGTTGCGAATTCTCAGAGGGTCTGGGCGCGCGCCTTCAGTTCTAATCTCCGCGCGTGCAGCACCGGCTCGGTATAGCCATTGGGCTGGCTGGTGCCCTTGAACACCAGGTCGCAGGCGGCCCGGAAGGCGATGGAAGTGTCGAAATCCGGCGCCATCGGCCGGTAGAGCGGATCGCCGACATTCTGGCGGTCGACGATGGCCGCCATGCGCTGCAGCGAATCCCGCACCTGGATTTCCGAGCACACTTTGTGACGCAGCCAGTTGGCGATGTGCTGCGAGGAGATGCGCAGCGTGGCGCGGTCTTCCATCAGGCCGACATCGTTGATGTCAGGCACTTTGGAGCAGCCGACGCCCTGGTCGATCCAGCGCACGACGTAACCCAGAATGCCTTGGGCGTTGTTGTCGAGTTCGCGCTGGATCTCGTCGGGCGTCCAGTTAGGCCGCACGGCGACCGGCACCGAGAGGATGTCGTCGAGCTTGGCCTTCGGCCGGCCCTTCAGCGCCGCCTGTACGGCATGGACATCGACCTTGTGATAGTGCGTGGCGTGCAGCGTCGCCGCCGTCGGCGACGGCACCCAGGCGGTGTTGGCGCCGGCCTTGGGATGAGCGATCTTCTGTTCCAGCATCGCCGCCATCAGGTCCGGCATCGCCCACATGCCCTTGCCGATCTGAGCGTGGCCGGCGAGGCCGCATTCGAGTCCGGTGTCGACATTCCACGCCTCATAGGCGGAAATCCAGGCGGCCTGCTTCATGTCGCCTTTGCGGATCATCGGGCCGGCTTCCATCGAGGTGTGGATCTCGTCGCCGGTGCGATCGAGGAAGCCGGTGTTGATAAACACCACGCGTTCCCTAGCCGCACGGATCGCTTCCTTGAGGTTGACGGTGGTGCGCCGCTCCTCATCCATGATGCCCATCTTGATGGTGTTCTTTGGCATGCCGAGTAGCGCCTCGACGCGGTCGAAGATCTCGACGGCGAAGGCGACTTCCTCCGGCCCGTGCATCTTCGGTTTCACCACATACATCGAGCCGGCGCGAGAGTTCATCCGCCGCCCCTTGGCTCCGACATCGTGCAACGCGATCAGCGCCGTCAATGCCGCGTCCATGATGCCTTCCGGCACCTCGTTGCCATCGCGGTCTGTTATCGCCGGATTGGTCATCAGGTGGCCGACATTCCTGACCAGCATCAGCGAGCGGCCGGGCACGGTCAGCGTGCCGCCTGTCGGCGCCGTGTAGGCACGGTCCGGGTTGAGCTTGCGGACAAAACTCCTGCCGCCCTTGCTGATCTCTTCGGCCAGATCGCCCTTCATCAGGCCGAGCCAGTTGCGGTAGACGACGACCTTGTCCTCGGCATCCACCGCCGCGACCGAATCCTCGCAGTCCTGGATGGTGGTCAGCGCCGATTCCAGGATGACATCGGCAATGCCCGCCGGATCGGTGCGGCCGATCTGGTTGGCGCGGTCGATCACGATCTCGATATGCAGGCCGTTCCTGACCAGCAGCACGGCTTGCGGGTTGGCGGCGTCGCCACGATAGCCGACGAATTGTCTGGGGTCGGCCAGCGTCGTCGAACCGGCACCAGCGCTGAGCTTCAGCGCGCCATTGGCCACCGACAGGCCGTTCACCCCTGCCCATTTGCCTGAGGTGAGTGGGGCGGCCTCGTCGAGAAAAGTCTTCGTCCAGGCGACGACCTTGGCGCCGCGCGCCGGGTTGAAACCCTTGCCCTTTTCAGCGCCGCCGGTTTCGGGAATGGCATCGGTGCCGTAGAGCGCGTCGTAGAGCGAACCCCAGCGCGCATTGGCGGCATTGAGCGCATAGCGCGCATTCATCACCGGCACGACCAGCTGCGGCCCGGCAACGACAGCGATTTCCGGGTCGACATTCTCGGTCGAGACGCTGAAGGCCGGCCCTTCGGGGACGAGATAGCCAATCTCCCTGAGGAAGCTCTTGTAGGCCTCCATATCGATCGGCGCGCCATTGTCGCGATACCAGCCGTCGAGCTTTTCCTGCATGGCGTCGCGTTTTGCCAGCAGTGCGCGGTTCTTCGGGCCGAGATCGTGGACGATGGCCGAAAAGCCGTTCCAGAACGCATCCGCCGCGATGCCGGTGCCGGGCAAGGCCTCGTTGGCCACAAAATCATGCAGCTCGCGGGCAATCCGCAATCCGGCGATCTCGATGCGATCGGTCATCAGGCTACTCCAGATGAAAGGCTTTGCGGGGCGTTTGGCATGTTGGGGTTGCAGGGTCAATTCAGCTTAGGGTGAAGGTGGGTGTTTTGGCGAGCGGTGACGCTGCCAATCTCCCCCCTCGTGGGGGAGATGCCCGGCAGGGCAGAGGGGGGCGTGAAGGATCGCGACCTTTGCCCCCTTCTGCCGTGGGAACATCACCACAACTGGATGTCGAAGCAAAGGTAGAACCGATAGGTCGGCGGGACAGTGCCCCCCTCTGGCCTGCCGGCCATCTCCCCCACAAGGGGGGAGATCGCTCTCGTCCTCACACCGCAATTCTTGGCCTTCCCGAGGCCACCGCCACGACATGCGCCTCGATGAACATGCGCTGGGCTTCGACCGTCGAAACCCTGAACTCGGTCGCGACATCGATCTCGGCGCTGTCGGTGCCGGCGTCCTTCGCCCTCTGGGCGACGATTGCCCGCACATCGGCTTCGGCGGCCGCGATCGCCGCTGCCTCGTCGAGGAAATCGCGCACCGTCTCGCCCGAGGCAAGGCGGAACAGCCCTTCCTTGGGCTGGCTGACCCGCGCTTCGGCCGAAACCCTGACCTGACCGACGACGGCGCCGAGCGCGTTGGCGACATCGGTGTCTTCCGGCACCACGCACTCATTGCCGACCAGGGGCGCCAGGCCGGCATAGTGCAGCGGCGCCGAGGCGCCGAGGCCGATGACCGGACGGTCGAGCGCGACACTCAGCCGGGCGATGCCGGGGTGGGCGTCGACGGCGCGCTGGACCAGCGCGTGCGCCACCGTCGCGGCGCCATCGAGCCCGTCCTCGGCGAAAGCGGTTTCGAGGATGTATTCGGCCGACCAGCGCGTCAGCGTCACCAGCACCCGCTCCGAGATCACCTCCGGTGACGCCGCAATATTCTGACCACGGCCGTCGCGCTTGCGGGCAAACAATTCGGCGCCGAGGCGAGCGGTGACGGCGTCCCAGTTGGCCTGCTTGCCCAGCACGTGTGCTGCGTCCGACGGGGTGAAGCCTGAGATATGCACCAAGCCGCGCGAGACCAGCCGGTTCAAGGTGGCGTTCTGGGCGTTCGATGTCAGCAGCCTGTCGAGGGCAAGCGGGGTTGCGCCGATCGCCTCGTAGAGCCGCGCTTCGGGAGCGGTGAGGCCCGCTGCAAGTCTGTCCGGCACGCCGGTGCGCACCGCGAAGCGGCCATCCATGCGGCCGGGGTTCGGTGCCCGCAACTGGCGTTCGAGTTCCGACCTCACGGCGTCACCATGCGCCATGCCGGCCAGCGCCAGCGGCACCAGGCGGCGCGGCCCGAGCAAAATCTTCGGGTTGAGTGCGCCGTCCTCCAGCGCCACTTCGGAATCGCCGCCAAGGCCGAAGGTGCGCATGGCGACCGCTTCGACCATGGTGCGGAAGCCACCGACGGTGGCGCCTTCGGGATCAAGCCGCGGACGACCCTTGTCGAGAACGGCGACGTCGGTGGTGGTGCCGCCAATGTCTGAGACCACGGCATTGTCGAGCCCGGTCATGTGACGTGCGCCAACCAGGCTGGCGGCGGGGCCGGAGAGGATGGTTTCGATCGGCCGCTGGCGGGCAAACGCCGCCGAGACCAGCGCGCCGTCGCCGCGCACCACCATCAGCGGGGCGGCGATGCTGCGGGCTTCCAAAAACCCTTCGGTCGCCGCAACGAGCCGGTCGATCATCGAGATCAGCCTGGCGTTGAGCAGCGTCGTCAGCGCCCGGCGCGGGCCGCCGAGCTTGGCCGACAGCTCGTGGCTTGCGGTGACCGGCAGGCCGGTCTTGTCGCGGATCAGCTCGCGCGTTGCGATCTCGTGGGCCGGGTTGCGGGTGGCGAAATAGGCGCAGACGGCAAAGCCGGACACCGAAGCGCCAAGCTCCGGCAAGGCCTCTTCCAGCTGGGACAGGTCGAGCTTGGCGGCATTGCCGTGGACATCGTGGCCGCCTGGGCAAAACACCACCGGATCGGTGCCGAGCGCCGTCTTCAGCCCGTCGCGGGCGAGGTCGGCTTCGGAAAAGCCTATCATCACCAGCGCCACCCGACCGCCCTGGCCCTCGACCAGCGCATTGGTGGCAAGCGTCGTCGACATCGACACCAGTTTGATCGCCACCGGATCGGTGCCGGCCTTTTCGAGCACCGCGTCGACGGCGCCGGAAATACCGACGGCGAGATCATGTCGCGTGGTCAGCGCCTTGGCCTTGGCCAGCACCTTGCCCTTGTTTGGCCCTTGCTGTGGGCCTTCGGTTTCAGACCACAGCACGGCATCGGTGTAGGTGCCGCCGGTGTCGATGCCGAGGAAGAGGGGTTTTGGTTTAGTCTTGGCGGTCATTGCTGATGGCGGTCCGATTTATCTGCCCCAGCCCATTAGCCGATACGAGGCGGGCGATAAAGCCGCGAGCGCTGGGCCAAGGGAGGAGTTCGATCTCCCCCCTTGTGGGGGAGATGGCCGGCAGGCCAGAGGGGGGCGCTGTCCCGCCGACCTTGCGGCGACTACAGTTCCTGCAGCCGCTTCGTCAAAGACGCGTCTCCAAGCCCGGCCGCAATCACAATATGCTGGCAGACATTGTCGATGTCGCGGATGATGTCATCGTTCCAGAAGCGCAGGACGGTCCAACCATCTTGCTCCAGGCGCAACGTCCTTGCGTCGTCGCTGGTGGTTGCGTCGGCTTCCGCATGCTGGGAGCCGTCGACTTCGACGACAAGTCTCTTCTCCGGGCAAGCGAAGTCGACAATGTATCCGGCGACCGGAAGTTGTCGGCGGAAGCCAAGCCCCATCAACCGGTGCACGCGAAGCTCGTTCCAGAGCTTTAATTCGGCTGATGTCATGACCTTGCGCATCGATCTGGCGTTTGCGCGATGTCTCGGAGGCAATGGCGTATGAGGCATTGTCACTGTTCGCTGGGTGTTGAAGATAGCGCTCTACGGCGCCCCCCTCTGCCCTGCCGGGCATCTCCCCCACGAGGGGGGAGATTGGCCGCGTCGACCGCAGCGCCTACCTACCCGACAAACCCCACCCGCTTATGCGACCCATCGCAAAACGGCTTGTTGGCCGAGTGGCCGCAGCGGCAGAGGAAGGTGCGTTGTGTGCGGTCGATCGTATGGCCGGTGCCGGTGACGATCTCGACATTGCCCTCGATCTTGAGCGGGCCGTTGGTGGTCGGCGTCACTTTCAGCGGGCCATTGCGCGCCTCCAACGCCGGCGTGTCCTTCAGCGCCGGTTCGCCAGTGGCGGTGAAGCCGGCCTTGGTGTGACTGCCGTCGCAGAACGGCTTGTTTTCCGAAGCGCCGCAGCGACAGAGCGTGGCGCGATAGAAGGTTTGGCCGTCGAGCACGATCTCGGCGTGAACGGCGAGCGGGCCGTTTTCGCGCAGCCGCACGGTGTTGACCACAGGCGGCTGTTCCTGCGGCCCCCCATCCTTGCGGACATATGTGATGGCGCCCGAGGGGCAGTTTTCGGCGATGGCCACCACTTTCTCGACGCTGGCCGCATCGGGATGGATCCAYTGGCCCGSCGCGTTGGGCACGAAGACRTGCGGATYGCCSAGCACGCAATTGCGCGAATGGATGCAGCGCTTGCCGGAGAACCCGACGTCGATCTTGTCACTTTCGACCATGCCGGCCATCGCGGTGCTCCTGTTGCCTGGGGCACGTCGCGGCTGAATGCACAGACGCGGCGTGCCTTGGGTGTTGGGCAAGCTATGGCTCGAACAGGAAAACCGTCAAGCTGGCAAACCGGTCAGGGGACGAGATTGATCTCCTCGGTCTCGCCACCGCTGCAGGTGTAGCAGCAGTCCTCGCATTTTTCCTTGTTGCCGGGGCCGACGCCCCAATAGGTGCCCTCGTCACCATCGACCCAGGCGCCGTAGCAGATCGATTCACCCTCGTTGCAGGAGATCGGCAGCGACTTGGTCTCGCCGTCGTCGAGGTAAAAGTCCTTGCCTTCGCCCGGCCAGACATAGTCGCGGTCCTGGCTGTAGAGCTCAAGGCGCATGGCGTTGGGATGGCTGTTCTTGACGGTGAAGGTGACGTCGCCGGCATGGGCGGATGGTGCAAACAGGACGGCGAGCGAAAACGCGGCGGCAAGCCGGCGCGCGGACGTGAAAGACATGAAAACCCCCGTGAAGAATCGGCCCCCACGGCCGATAGGGGATCATGGCACGACGCGCGCGGGGGCTAAAGGGATGATGGCGACAATCCCAGATATAATCGGCCCAGATACAATCGGCCGCAGGATCTCAAAATCCTCGCCCTAGCGTTGCCAGAAGGGCAACTTGGCGATCTCTTCATCGACCTGCCGCCTGGTCAGGCCGATATCGTCGATCAGATGCGGATTGGTGTCCGAGATTCGCTTGAGGTCCCAGCGAAAGTAGGTCCGTTCGCGCCAGGCTGCGACGGTGTTTCGCAGGCTCGCAAGGCTATAGCGCCGGCGCGACGCCTGCCCGACGGACGTTCCCCGCCGCACTGCCTGATGCGGGGCCGATGCAAAAATATTGGTCATGACAACCTCCATGGGTTTCCGGGACCCCCACACGATTTGAGGGGCAACGATCTAATGAGGCTGGACTTTGCAGCATACGGACGGCGCCGTAATTAAGCCCTCCCAAATAGTTCTCAAAAGTTCCAAATCGGCTCTAACTCTTTGTTTTGACGTCGCTCCTCAGGAAGCGCACCACGCTTTTCCCGGGAAAACCGCCTCACACTTTTCCTCGAATTGCTCTATAGATGCGCCSTATGCAGGGATCGCGCTTTGCCTTTGGTCCGTTCGTGCTTGATYCSGSTGCGGGAACGCTGCTTCGGAACGACGATCCCGTTGCCGTCGGCTATCGTGGGCTGAAGCTGCTTGCGGCGCTCGTCGGACGGCCCGGCGAAATCCTCGAGAAGGCCGAACTGATGGATGCGGCGTGGCCGGGGACGGCCGTCGAGGAAGGCAACCTCACCGTCCAGATCGCGCAGCTGCGCAAGCTGCTTGGTCCGCCCGCCGGCGGCGGTGAATGGATATCGACGGTGCCGCGCGTCGGCTACCGCTTCACCGGCGCCATCGAACAGCTCGMCCRCGCCAAGCGWAAACMWTTGCCGCTGCCCGACAAACCATCGATAGCGGTGCTGCCTTTCGTCAATCTCAGCAACGACCCCGAGCAGGAGGCCTTCGCAGACGGGTTGACCGAAGATTTGATCACCGACCTGTCCAGGGCCCCGGGCCTGTTCGTCATCGCGCGCAACTCGACCTTTGCCTACAAGGGCAAGGCGATGGATGTGCGCGCGATCGCCGAGGAGCTTGGCGTGCGCTATCTSCTGGAGGGYAGCGCCAGACGCGCTGCCGGGCGCGTGCGCATCAACGCACAGCTGGTCGACGCGRWGAGCGGCGAGCAYCTKTGGGCGGAACGCTTYGATCGCRGCCTGGASGACATCTTTGCCGTYCAGGACGAGGYSACGGCCAAGATCGTSGAGGCRYTGCTCGGYCGGCTGCGCGCGCCRCYGCCRCGCAAYCGGCCCAASAATCTSGAGGCYTACGATCTCTGCGTGCGGGCGCGCAAGCTGATCGACGATTCGCCGCAGACGGCRCGSGAAGCGCATCTGMTGCTGACGCGCGCTGTGTCCCTCGATCCGGAGTACGCACAGGCYCATCGCTGGCTTGCCATGAACCATTGGATGGGATGGGTGCATTGGGGCGAGCCGGTCGAACCCAACCGTCGCATTGCGCTCGAACTGGCGCGCAAGGCCGTGGCGATCGATCCCAACGATGCCGGCTGCCGCTGGGTGCTCGGCAATTTGCTTGCCTATGAGCACAGCTTCGAAGAGGCGGATGCCGAATTCGCCAAGGCGTTCGAACTTGACCCGAACGAGGCCGATGCCTGGGCGACACTGGCCGACATCACGACCTTGGCCGGGCGGGTCGAGGAGGGCCTCGAGCAGATCCGCAAGGCGTTCCGGCTGAACCCGTTTCCGGCGAGCTGGTATTATCTCACCCTTGGCGCGGCGCAGTATGCAGCGCGCGACTACGAGGCCGCCGTCGAGACCCTGCGCCGGGACGAGACCTATCGAACGAGCTCGCGCCGTTTCCTGGCGGCAAGCCTGGCCCAGCTCGGCCGACTCGAAGAGGCGCGCGCCGAGGTCGAAATGTTCCTGATCGGCAACCCGCATTTTACGACCAGCCACTGGGTCTGGACGGAGCCATTCCGCGACGACGCGATGCGCGAGCATTTCGTCGATGGTTTTCGCAAGGCCGGTCTGCCGGACTGACGTGACCTCCTGCCTAGATTCAGCTACTGGATGCACACTCTTCTGTGATTGGCGTGACTGATCGGCCCGCGGCTTGATTGCCACGTGGTTCCCCCAATCCGTCGCTGCTTCGCAGCGCCACCTTTCCCCCCTCCGGAGGGAAAGGAAGGGAGCGTTGCTGGATGAGCGTTGACGGCAAAAAGGTTTGGCGCCTTTCCTCTACCCCGTCGATCGGGGGAGAGGTGGCTCGGCGAAGCCGAGACGGAGTGGGGGTCGACCAGCGCACATAAGAAAATGCATGCGCCAAGTTCCCATGCACGCTATCGCCAAAGACCAACTGCTTGGAAATGTGTGCATACCGTAGCTAGATTCACGAGGCCCCAATCACGGCACCAGATCGATCGTCTCGGTCGTGTGTTCCACGCAGATGAAGCAGCAGTTGTCGCAAGGCTGGTCGTTGTCAGGCCCGACGCCGGCCGAGATCTGGTCGTTGCCGTCGACCCAGGCGCCATAGCAGATGCGCTCTCCGGAATTGCAGGACAGCGGCACCGATTTCTGGGAATTCGGGTCGATCATGAACACCTTGTCATTGCCCGGCCAGACCGTCTCGCGGTCGCGGCTGAACAATTCGACCGCAACCGCTTCCTTGCGCAGGTTCTTGACGAAGAAGGCCATGTCGGCGGCCTCGGCCGAATTGGTGCAGACCAGCGCCGCCAGCACGGCCATACGAAACAGCGTCACGGTCGAGCCTCCCGAATCACCGCCGCAGAATCGCATGGCCGCCCATGCCTGTCGCTCGCGTTCTGACCTATTTCGCTGAAGTGCCTTCGGCCGCGATCTCGCGCCCCAGCCGCACCGTCTCGGCGACCAGAAGGTCGAGGTCGTCGCGCCGTGTGCGGTGGTTGGCGATCGCCACGCGCAGCCAGTGCTCGCCATGCACGGTGGTGTCGGAGAGGGTGGCAATGCCTTGTTCCTGCAGCCGCAGCATGATCTCGGTGTTGAGCGCCTTCAGCGCCTCGCCGGTGACGCCTGGCTGGTAGCGGAAGCAGACGATATTGATGGTCGGCGGCGTCGCCAGCTCCAGCAGCGGCTCGGCCTCGATCCGCCCGGCGAGATAGAAGGCTTGCGCGATGTTCTGGTCGATCAGTCGGCCGAATTTGTCGACGCCATGTTCTTTCAGCGCCATCCACACTTTGAGCGCGCGAAAGCCTCGCGATGTCTGCAGGCCGTAATCGTGCAGCCATTCGCCCGACGCTAGGCCGCGCGGCGTCGATTCCAGATATTCCGGCGTCACCGCGAAGGTCCGGCGATGCGCGATGGCATCCCTGACCAGGGCGCAGCCGACCTCGAACGGCGCATGCAGCCATTTGTGCGGATCGAGCGCGATGGAGTCCGCCCATTCGATGCCGGCAACGCGATGCGCATTGTCAGGCGCAATCGCGATCAGCGCGCCGATGCAGCCGTCGACATGGAACCAGAGGTCTTCCTCATGTGCGAGTTTGGCGAGCGTCCGCAGATCGTCGATCGCACCGGTGTTGACCGTGCCGGCATTGCCGATAACGCAGGCCGGCTTGAAACCGGCCGCGCGATCCTCTGCTATCGCCGCGCGCAATGCTGGGATGTCGATGCGCAGGCTGGCGTCGGTCGGGATGCGGCGCAGCGCCCGGTTGCCGAGGCCGAGCGCTTCCATCGCCTTGCGATGGCAGGAATGGATCTGGTCCGAGCCATAGAAGCGCAGCGGCTTTTCGATTGCCGCAACGCCGTGCTCGCGCACGTCGATGCCGGCCTTGGTGTTGCGCGCCACCGTCAGCCCGATGAGGTTGGCCATCGAACCACCACTGACCAGCGTGCCGGAGGCGGAGGCTGGAAAGCCCAGCATCTGCTTGCACCAGTTCACCACCTGGCTGTCCATCAGCCCGGCGGCGTGATTGCCGCCGCCGAGGTTGGAGCCCTGGATTGCCGCCAGGAAATCGCTGAGCGCGCCGGTGAAGTTGCTCGACCCCATGTACCAGGCCCAGAAGCGCGGATGGATGTTGCCCATCGGATAGGACATCACGGTGCGCGAGACCTCGCTATAGACAGCGGCCAGCGGCGCGGGGAAGCGCGGCAGGGGTGCCGCGAAGGTCTCTCTCACATCCGCCGGCATCTGCCGCCAGGCCGGGCGGTCCCGGATATCGCGGAGATAATCGACGGCGTCGTCGATGACTTGGTGTGACAGGGCCTGGACAGTGGCCCAGTCGGCGGGGTCGAGCGTTTCCTCGGCCACCATGCCGAGGGTTTCCTGCGCGATATCCATGAACTCCTCCCGTCAAGCCGCCGGGAATTGGCAGCCGGGCGTCGAGCGCGACAACGCCATCTCATCGGCATCCATTTCGGCCTCGATGCCGTCGAACAGCGGTGTCGACATGTAGCGCTCGCCGGTGTCGGGCAGCATGCACAGGATCACCGATCCGGCCGGCGCCTTCTCCGCGACCTGCATCGCCACGGCGAAGGTGGCGCCGCCGGAAATGCCGGTGAAGATGCCTTCCTTCTGCGCCAGGGCCTTGGCCCATTTGATGCCTTCGGGTCCGGCGATCGGCATCACCTCGTCATAGAGGCTGGTATCGATCGCTTCCTGCAGCACGTTGGGGATGAAGTCCGGCGTCCAGCCCTGGATGGGATGCGGTTCGAAGGCCGGGTGGCTGGCGGCAGGGGCGCCATGGGTACCGCGCTGCTGCGCCTTGCCGCTGCCGATCAGCTGCGCATTGGCCGGTTCGGAGAGCACGATGCGGGTCTCCGGCCGCTCGCGGCGCAGCACGCGCGCCACGCCGACGACGGTGCCGCCGGTGCCGTAGCCGGTGACGAAGCAATCGAGCCGCGAGCCGGCGAAATCRTTGATGATCTCGCGYGCCGTSGTSGCYTCGTGGATGGCGGCRTTGGCTGCCGTCTCGAACTGGCGGGCCAGGAACCAGCCMTTGGCYTCGGCCARYTCSACCGCCTTCTTGTACATGCCAAARCCCTTYTSSGCSCGCGGCGTCAGCACCACCTTGGCGCCCAACATGCGCATCAGCTTGCGGCGCTCGACTGAAAAGCTGTCGGCCATGGTGACCACCAGCGGATAGCCCTTTTGCGCGCAGACCATGGCGAGCCCGATGCCGGTGTTGCCGCTGGTYGCCTCGACCACGGTCTGGCCGGGCTTCAACGCGCCGCTGCGCTCGCCCTCCTCGATGATGTTGAGCGCCAGCCGGTCCTTCACSGAGGCGGCSGGATTGAAGAACTCGGCCTTSACGTAGATCGTCGCGTGGGCCGGTCCGAGATTGTTKATKCGGATCACCGGCGTGTCGCCGACAGTGTCCAGAATGCTGTCGAACAGGCGGCCGCGCCCGGCCGTGGTCCTGATTTTCTGTCTATTCAACATCGTTGATCTCCTCGATCGTGTTCATCTTCACAAGCCGGTTACAAACCGGCGGCTTGGGCGGCGAGGTTTCGAGACATGGCCGCGTTAGGACTGACTGCCGACGATGCGGCAATGACGATGCCCCGGCGTGGAAATTTGCCGCCGGATGCGCCGTGTCGTGTTTGGTGATACAGCAAGGGCCGACAGGCCAGCGTGGGAGCAGGCGTGGAAACGGACGTGGAATCCGCACCATCGAGGCTGGACGGCGACATGCCGCGACTGTCCGTGCGCCTGCTTGGATCGCTGGAGATCCTGCGCGACGGCGTGCCGGTGGCGCTGCCGCAGTCACGCAAGCTGCGCGCGCTGTTCGCCTATCTGGCGCTGGCGCCACACGCCGTGGGGCGCAGCCGCCTGTGCGAACTGCTGTGGGATGTGCCCAACGATCCCCGTGGCGAACTGCGCTGGTGCCTGAGCAAGCTGCGCGCCGCCCTTGACACGCCGGACCGGCGCCGGGTCGTAACACAAGGCGACACGGTCGCGCTCGATCTCGACTGCTGTCTTGTCGATGCGCTGGAGATCAGCCGTGCCACCACGCAAGGGATCGGCACACTCGACAGGAAGCAGCTGCAGGCGCTGGCAGAACTCTTCGCCGGCGATTTGCTCGACGGGCTGATGCTCGAGCGCAGCCCGCTTTTCGAGAGCTGGCTGATCGCCCAGCGCCGGCGTTTTCACGCATTCCACGCTGCCGTGCTGGAACAGCTTGCCGCAAACCATCCGGCGGGCTCGCCCGAAATGTCCCCCCATCTCGACAAATGGGTCGAGCTGGCGCCATTCGACACACGCGCGCATCTGGCCTTGCTGTCCAATCTGGCGGAGCGCGGTGCCATGGGCGCGGCCGAAGAGCATCTGGCTTCGGCGGCTCGCCTGTTTCAGTCGGAAGAGCTGGATTTCGCCCCGCTTCGCGCGGCCTGGCAGGCAATCCGCGGCCAACAGTCCGGCAGCCCGCTCAAGGCGCAGCCGGCCTGCCTGTCCACATCATCGCAATTGGTCGCCCCATCGAACGATGTCGGCACTATCGTGCCGAGCCAGGCGTCGCTGGCGGTGATGCCGTTTGTCGAGGAGAGCGGCGGGCGCGGCGGGCTGGCCGACGGTTTCACCCACGACATCATCACCCGGCTCGCCAAGCTTCGCGATTTCTTCGTCATCGCGCGCGGTTCGGTGTTCGCGCTGGCAGAGACGACCATCGCGCCGGAGGAAGCCGGCAGAAAACTTGGCGTCGACTATGTCGCCACCGGCACCGTGCGCAGCATGGCCAGCCGTCTGATCGTCAGCGTCGAACTCGTCGAGGTGCGCACCGCCAGGATAGTTTGGGCCGAGACCTTCGAGCGCCGGCCCGACGACCTCTTTACCGTGCTCGACGATATCGGCGACAGCATCGTGTCGTCGATCTCGGCCGAGATCGAAACGGTCGAGCGCAACCGCGCCATGCTAAAGGCGCCCAACTCGCTCAATGCCTGGGAGGCCTATCACCGCGGCCTCTGGCACATGTATCGCTTCACCCAGGGCGAGAATGAGCAGGCGCGGCATTTCTTCGACAAGGCCTTGCAGCTCGACCCGACCTTTGCCCGCGCCTATGCCGGTCTCTCCTTTACTCACTGGCAGAATGCCTTCCAGCGCTGGGGCGACCGCGACCGCGAAAGCGCGCTGGCCTATGAGAGCGCCGGCAACAGCCTGCTGATCGACGACCACAATCCGGCCGCGCACTGGGCGATGGGCCGGGCGCTGTGGCTGCGCGGCGAGCAGGACGGCTCGCTCTCCGAACTGGAACGGGCGGTGGATCTCAGCCCCAATTTCGCGCTCGGCCATTACGCGCTGTCCTTTGTCCACTCGCAGTCGGGCGACCCGCAAGCGGCGATAAGCTCCTCCGACCATTCGCGCCATCTCAGTCCCTTCGACCCGCTGCTGTTCGGCATGCTGGGGTCACGCGCCATGTCGCATGTCCGGCTCGGCCAGTTCGAGGAGGCGGCCGACTGGGCGCTGAAGGCGGCGGCACGGCCTAATGCGCATACCATCATCCTGGCGATCGCCGCGCACTGCCTGGCGCTGGCCGGCCGGCTCGACGAGGCGCGCGGCTTCGCCGCCGCCATCCGCAAGACATTGCCGGACTATCGCGCCGACGATTTCATCGGCACCTTCCGCTTCGAGCCCGATGCCGAGGCGCTGTTCCGGCAAGGCGCCAGGCGGATCGGGCTCAGCTGATTTCGCGCTTGAAGTCCGCCCGTTAACGAAGTCGGAAGGAGTTGCTTAACAGTTCACCTCTATGTGACGCCCGGGGGGGTCCATGGCAGAGTGAGTATGATGAGCGACAGCCCCGACAAGCGCAGCAGTGAATGGCGCGCCATTTTTTATGTACAGGCCCGTGTCGCCATCCTGTTCGTTCCGGTGGTCGCCAGCCTGCTGATCATCGCCGCCCTTGCCGGCAATGACCGCAAATCGGTTCCCGACGTCGACCGGACGGTCACCGGGTCCGTGCGATAGGTCACCCGGGCGGCGCTCGGCACCAGTGGTCGAGCTTTCAGCGGCGGAACCCGCCGCGCCGTCGAACATTGTCTTCCAGGACAGCCCCTGGAGGACATGATGACCAGAGCTTTCGACATCAACGACAACAGCAAGCAAAATCCCAAGCGCCCGCCGCAGCCTGAGACCGGCGACGATCTCAGGAAAAAGAAGGTTGATGGCAAAGCCTTCCAGGTGAATGAGAACAGCGTCGATAATCCGACCCCCGCGCCGGTGACGCCAAAGCGGGACTGATCGCGAGATCGGGATGGCATGAAAAAAGCCCGGGCAACCGGGCTTTTTTTGCGCCTCGGAAACTTACCTCGTTACGCGTCGTCTCAATAAAACCTTGGGATCGGGCCGTTCTGCGGCGTTGTGCGGTCGCCGAGGTCGAGAAACACCTCGTCGACATAGCACCATCCCCAGCCTTCCGGCGGRTCGTAGCCYTCGATGAYAGGATGGCTGGTGGCGTGAAAGTGYTTGGTGGCGTGGCGGTTGGGCGAGTCGTCGCAGCAGCCGACATGGCCGCAGGTGCGGCAGAGCCGCAGATGCACCCACCATGAGCCGCTCTTCAGGCATTCCTCGCAGCCRAGCGCGCTCGGCGTCACATCCTTGATCCCGGCCGCATGTTTGCATTCGTCCGCCATCACACTCTCCTGAACTATCTCTTCGTTGAAGCATGATCTTTTTCCGAAAACCGGCCCCCACTTTTCGGGATCATGCTTTGAGGCGAGACGGTTTGGCTGCCGTCCCGCGCAAGATAAGCATGCAGTGCCGCGACCACCTGGGCGCCTTCGCCGACGGCCGCTGCGACGCGCTTGACCGAGCCGCAACGMACRTCGCCGATGGCGAACACGCCACTACGGCTGGTTTCCATCAGACCGTGTTCCGGCCCCAACTCCGATCCGGTGCGGATGAACCCCTTGGCGTCGAGCGCCACATTGCATTGCGCCAGCCAGTCGGTGTTGGGGTCGGCGCCGATGAACAGGAAGAGATGCCGGATCGGGCGCGTCGTTTCTTCCCCACTGACGCGGTTGCGCCAGCGGACCTTGGCAAGATTGCCGCCCTCGCCGTCCAGCGCCTCGATCTCGGTCTCGGTCAGCACCTCGATGTTCGGCTGCGCCTTGATGCGCTCGACCAGATAGCGTGACATCGAGGCATCGAGGCTGCCGCCGCGCGCCAGCAGCGCCACCTTGCGCGCGTGGCTGGCGAGGTAGACCGCCGCCTGGCCCGCCGAATTGCCGGCGCCGACCAGTGCCACTTCCTGGCCGGCGCAAAGCCGCCCTTCGATGGGTGACGCCCAATAATGCACCGACGTGCCCTCGAACTGCGACAGGTTGGCGACTTCGAGGCGCCGATAGCGTGCGCCGCTGGCGATGACGACGCTGCGCGTGCGCACCGTCTCGCCGTCGCCGACATCGAGCAGGTAGCGGGCGCCCGAATTGTCGGTCGCGGCGCTCAACAGCTTCGCCTCGTCGGGGATCACCATTTCGACGCCGAATTTCTGCGCCTGATTGTAGGCGCGTGCCATCAGCGCCATGCCGGTAATGCCGGTGGGGAAGCCGAGATAGTTTTCTATCCGCGAGGAGGCGCCGGCCTGTCCGCCGAAGGCCCGGCAATCGAGCACGATGGTCGACAGCCCTTCGGAGGCCGCATAGACGGCCGCCGCCAGCCCCGCTGGCCCGGCGCCGACAATGGCTACGTCATAGAGCGTATCGGCATCGATCGGCCGCAGCAGGCCGATGCAGCGGGCGAGGTCCTTCTCGCCGGGATTCATCAGCAGCCTGCCGTTCGGACACAGCACCACCGGCAGATGGTGCGGGTCGACMTSGAAGCGTTCGAYCAGSGTYKTCGCGCAMGGRTCGSYGYCGGAATCGAGCACGCGGTGCGGYTGGCCGCTGCGSGCCARAAASCCTTGCAGCCGCAAGACGTCGGCATTGCCTGATGGTCCGATGATGATCGGCCCGCTGGTGGCGCTTTCCAGGAGCCCGACGCGGCGCAGAATCAGCGCCCGCATTATGCGCTCGCCGAGATTGGCCTCCTGCACCATCAGGTCGCGCACGCGCTGCGAGGGGATGACGAAGGCCTCGACCGGTTCGGCGGCCTCGGCATTGACCARCGAKGGGCGSGCCGAAAGCTGCGCCAGCTCGCCGASGAARYTGCCSGGRCCRTGGGTGACGATCGTCTCGCGCCGGCCAAGGCCATCCTGGGTGATATCGACCGTGCCCGACAGCACGACGATCAGGCCGGGCGCGACATCACCTGCCTTGATGATGTGCTCGCCGGCGGCATAGGCGCTGGCTTCGCCGAACCGGCGCATGTGGTCAATATCTGCCTCGGTTAGCGTGGGAAACGCCTGATCGCGACGGGCGCCGAAGATTGCGGTGCTGGACTGGGACATGGATGCGAGCGTAGCGAAGCAGCCGCGCACTTTGAAGCGGTTTGTTCAGCGCCTAGCCGCGAGGGGAGGTTTGGCTGATGGCCGCCACGCCGTCGCTCTGCAGTGACGGGCCGCCGCCTCTCACGAACCCGTTCTGGTTTGCGGCAGCATGCGCTTGAGCACGTCGTCCCTGCGGATGAAATGATGCCACAGCGCGGCGGCCGCGTGCAGGCCGGCAAGGATGAGGATCAGATTGGCGCACAGGCTGTGCAGTTCCCTGATGAACCGGGCTGTGTCGCGGTCGGGCGAAACCGGAGCCGGAATGGTGAAGAGACCGAAGAAGCTCAAGGCGTCACCCCTGTACCAGGTCAGCAGGATGCCGAGCACCGGAATGGTCACCAGCAGCGCGTAGAGTAAGAGATGCGCGACCTTGGCCGCCCATCGTTCCAGTTCTGACATTTCCCGCGGCAGGCCCGGTGCTCCCAGCGTCAGGCGCAAGCCGACGCGGATGACGACGAGTGCGAACAGCAGCATCCCAAACGAAATGTGGAACCACCAGACGAGTGCGCGGCCGGGATCGCCACGTGGAAACAGGTCCTCCAGGTAGGTCAAGCCATAGAGGCCGATGACAAGGAGAAACACGGCCCAGTGAATGGCCTTCTGCGCGCCTGTATAGGTTGGGTTCATTCCGGCCATCCAGTTTTAGATGGCTCTAAACTAGCCGCGATCATGTCAAAGCTTTGTCGCGACAGCGGTCCTTTTCGGCCGTGTCCGGCCGGACGACGATGCCTCGGACAAAGAAAAAGCCCGGACGAACCGGGCTTTCTTTGTCTGCGTCTCTGAACCATCGAGCGGTTCGAAACGGGAATTTGGTGCCCAGAAGAGGATTGCGCTCTTAGGCCTCTTCGTCATTGATTTCTATCATAAATTTGGTTCGCAGTCGAGCCTCTGTAACACAGTGTCGTTACGCAGAAGCATAAGAAACCGCACTGCCCACTTTAAGCGCTCCGACCCCCCGTATTTAGTATTTGAAGGAAATTGAAACACATCATATGGTGTCAGCACCAGAGTCGGGCGCTCATCCGAGGTTTGAGGCGATGATGAATCTCAGTGAAGAATTTATCGAGAAGGCAGCACACGATTTTCGGCGCAGGTTGGGTCTGGAAGGGGTGTTGGCTCCGTGCATGTTCAATGTGCTTGAAGCATTCCAGCAACGGGGCCGAAAATTCAGCTTTCGTATAGCGACTGTCGGGGAACTAGGTCAGGGCGAAGCGCTGATGGACGAGGCGGCGGATACGCTAATAGTGCGTGAGAGCGTCATGGAGGATGTGAGGGCAGGACGGGAACGGGCGAGGTTTACCATAGCTCACGAGCTTGGACATTATCTCCTTGGGCATAAAGGTATGAAGGAGCGGACCCAAAGACTTACCGCCTACCCCACGGCACGCGATCGCATTGAAGAAGAGGAAGCGAATGTCTTCGCATCCTTTTTTCTAGTTCCCACGCTCTTGGCAATCGATGGCACATGCCCAGAGGACATAGCAATGCGCTTCCAAGTCAGCCCTTCGGCGGCTGAGATCGCCTTCGCAAGGATTGCGCGGGCCAAAAGGAGGGCTACAGGCCAGCGTCGTCGACCTCCCGATTCTGTCATTGATTTCCTGAAAGAAGCCAGGCGGCGCGGCCATCCCATTCGGTCCAATCTTTCTGAATTTGACAGCGAAGAGGCTGATTGAGGTCTAAGCCGACTTTGCCGCTGGTTCATCCGGAAGGCGCGTGATGCCAAGCTTGCGGGTGCCGAGGGCTTTGACGAGTGGACCATTACGTGGGTGGTTGGGCATACGGACAGTGAGCGGGCTAAGAGCCTCGACCTCAGCCAGCATGGTTACGCGGGGCAGGACCCGGAAAGGGCGAAGAGAGCGCTTGTAGAGGCCGTAAAGCTGCCATCTTAAGCACGTTGTGCCCAGAAGAGGATTGCGCTCAGGTGCCCTCTAGTAATTGATTCTATTACCTATTTTCGCGCTTCCCAAGCGTTTGTTACAGTAGGGTAGCACAGGATCGGCATACCATCGCGAACTCATTTGAGGCTCCCCGGAGAGACCTCCCCCGCCATTCCGGACTTCGCTCCGCCGCCTTTCATTCACAGGAGAAACCAACCAATAAGCCTCCTCCGGGTCCCCGGGGGGAGCTCATCGATGATAGACATTATCTCGGAATGAATGAGGTCCGAATTGAACTTCATGGATGGGAACGGGTTATCCAGGGTCATCGCATAACGGGCAGAATGACTAACCCGACTTAGAGCTGCACGATTATTTGCCTGAGACATGAATTCTAAGAACAAGGCGTAGCTCTCCAAAAGCCGGCCTGCCGATATCCGTCCTGCTTTAGAGAGTGCGTTTACTATCCGTTCCGAAGGAGACGTATCTAAGTGCTTTAACAGGCTGGAAATGAATTTATCTTCATCATCAGGTGGAGACTCAGCAGCGTCAACCATGCTCAACATGCATGAAAAATACCAAATCTTTCGGCTATGCCTTAGCTTAATGTTGCGTGTACACCAATCTTTATTCTCTTCATCGATTTTAGCTTTGTACTCAATGCAGAGAGTTTTGAAGTACCGGGCAATATCATTGCATAACGATAAGGCATGGCGCCCGCTTGTTCGGTCAGCACTTGCATAGGCCCCAAGTATCTTTGACCGCACATCCATAACAGGTAAGGATCCCCCGGCTTGGCGGCTTTCGCTCAATATCAAAATGCGTTTCGTGAGTTGGCTGCTGTCGTCAGCATCTCCGCCTATGGCTTCGGCGCGGGTAAGCTCTTCCAGTGAGGTAGGCTTTGTTAGGTCTTCGCCCGCTGAAACCTTCACGCCAAGAGCTTCCGAAAGTCGTTTCCGTAGGTCCTTATCGTGTGTCTTGTAGTTTTCAAGCGCACTGGCACTGTTAGCAATTGGAATAACGTCGAAATCGGACGCCTCCAGCGCTTCGAGTCTCCCTACAGAGCCGACAACTGCAAAGCATAGATCACCGTGATCTATTGACCTTTCCGATAGAAAAGTATCGATCGTGTCGCGAGCCTGCTGGATCAATTTATGTGAGAGTTCGGCCGCCCTTGTGTAAATTGCAAGACGATCGCCTTTGAGACAAGCCTTTAGGCACTCCATGCTCCCCCCGAAAATTCTATGTCTTCCCAGCCATTGGCTCTCTTAGAAAAATCTTTGCCATCTCCTCGGCCGGCACTGGGGATGATAGGTGCTTCGATTTTCGATAACCGTGGGCAATAGTATAAATCTGTGGGGGCTTGTAACGAACAACGTCCTTCGTCGCAACAGTGGAGCCATTAAGCGAGTGCAAAACTTCCGCTTCAGTAAGCTCTAAAGTTTCTGTGAGAGACAGGCGGCAGAAGCGATCTCGGATTGAGTTTGACCAGGCAGATTCGAACTCAACCACTTTTGGACGATTGATAATTCGCCTGTAGATCAGCGATTTCGCCCGCCAGAACCTAAAGAGCACCTCAGAGTCACCCCCCCTCACCCTTAACCCTGAAACAAGGTCGTTTTCGAATGCGCAGGAGACGGCAGACGGCGTGGGAACTTTGAGTCCAAAAGCCAATCCTGTCCGCCTAATTCCCTCTAATGTATCGGGAGTAAAGGGAGAGTGGATGAGTCGATGTAAGACCATAAGATCGTAATCGAATGGCTCATCAGCACGGTCGAAAAGGGCCAGCAGCTTGCCGCTATCGATCGATAGAGATTTTATGAGTCTGTAGAGCGACAATCGAGATGGTAGTCTATGGGAACCAGTTACCATCATGCATCGAAGTTGGCCTGAATCCACGCCGGAAACTTTTGAGAACCCGGCTTCGCCAGTATGCGATAGTGGCCAAGTTGCTATGTCGTGCAGTAAGCCCCATACTACCGCRTACCTCTGTGCTTCCTCGGACAATTGCAAGTGTATGGCAAATCGTTGTGCAGCTTTCGACACTGCCACACTGTGGTTTGCGCGAGTTCCGTCAGGCGTTCGTGTTACCGCAGAATCTGACCGTTTTAGGGGAAACCCACTAACGCTCGCGAATTGTAGGGATAAGATACCCAGGAAGCTTATGTTCCCGAGTCTCGCAAACGCTGGATGCGCCATCAGCTCATGAGCCGTACCTCGAAATAGATCGAGGTGTCTCGCCTGCAGGCCAATCCTACCTGGTGACATCGTTAAGATGCGTCTCCCGCCGCCGGCCGCTTCTGATGGTAGGCGACCAAATCACTTATACCACATTATTGCTACTTGGACACAGATGGATCGTTGTTCACAATTTTCAATCAGGCAACATGTCGCAGAATGTCGGCGTGAGGGGCATTCAACCGGCCGCAGCGACCCTATTAAGCCATGTCTTAACCCGACCGACGATGTGCGTGTCTATCGGCGTTTCCGTGAGCACTTCGATCTTCTAGCC